>CAZHGG010000335.1:0-6665 GCA_964531755.1 uncultured Polyangiaceae bacterium | reverse complement strand
GGCGCCGCCGGCCGCCGACCTCGAGCTCCCCGACGTGCCGTTCCTCGCGCTCGAGCTGGAGCCCGCGACGGCGGTCGTGGCGGTCGACTCGGCGGCGCCCGTCGCGATCCGCTCCTTGCCGCTGCCCGCCGCGGGCAAATCGGTGGTGCTGACGTTCAAGGCCGACGGCTACGCGGACACAGTGGTCACGGTCGACTCGAAGACGGCGACGCCGCTGAAGGTGACCCTCAAGCCGAAGGCGCGGGCCGCGGCGCCTGCGGCCGCCGCGGGCGCGCCCACCGTCCCGGCTGTGCCGCGCCCAGGGGCCGGGCCGAAGCCCCCGGTCATCCCCGCGAGCCCCTACTGACCGCCCGCCGCGCGCGCATTTCCTGGTCGCCCCCGGTCCCCCCGTGACAGGATGAGCGAGGAGGTTCGGATGCAGAGATCGTTGCGTTCGCGAATGGCCGCGTGCTTCTTGCTCGGGCTCGCCCTGGCGTGCCCCGCCGGCGCGCGGGCGGACGAGCCCGCGGAGGACGCCACCGCCGAGGCGAAGGCCCGATTTCGCCAAGGATCCGAGGCGTTTGGGCAGAAGCGTTTCGTCGAGGCGGCGATGCATTTCGAGGCGGCCGCGGCGCTGCGACCGCACGCCGTGCCGCTGTTCACCGCGGCGCTCGCGTGGGACACCGCCGGGCGCCCGGAGCGCGCCGCGGACGCCTTCGCGAGAGCCCTCGAGCTGCCGGGGCTCGACGCCAAGCAGACCGCCACCGCCAAGGAGCGCGTCGAGGCGCTCGAGCGCACACTCGGCGTCCTCGTGCTGACGGTGCCGGCGGGCTGGAAGGTGCAGCTCGACACGCTGACGGAGGTCACGGGCTCCGCGCGCCTCCACGCGGCGCCCGGCGCGCACGTCTTGACGGTGCAGCCGACGGGCCACCCGATCGAGCGGCGCGACGTCGCGCTCGAGGCGGGGAAGGCCACGCCGCTCACGCTCACGGAGGCCGATCTCGCCTCGGCGAAGAAGCCCGAGCCCGCGCCCCCCCCCAAGGTCGAGCCGCCGCCCCCGCCGCCGCCCCCGCCGCCGCCGAAGGCGGCACCCGAGCCGCTCCCGCTGCGCACGATCGGGTTCGCCGCAGCCGGCGCCGGCGGCGCGCTTATCTTGAGCGGCATCATCCTCGGGACCCAAGCGAACAGCGCGGGTACGGCCTACAACGCGGGGCCCACGCGCGAGGCCTTCGATCACGCCTCGGGCCTCCAGACCTGGACGACGGTCGCGTGGATCAGCGGCATCCTCGTCGCAGGGGCGGGCGTCACGCTCGTCCTGCTCCCGGTCGGCAAATCGGAGACCAAGGTCGCGATCTCCCCGACGTCGATCACGCTCGGAGGGTCGTTCCAATGAAGAGGAGAAACGCGAAGGCGGTCGCCGCCCTAGGCCTCGCGGCGCTGCTCTCGGGCGGGGCCGCCGCCAGCTGCTCGCTCGGGCTCGACGAGGGGCTCATCGGTCAGACGGACGCCGCGCCCACCCCCACCACGACGACCACCGTCGAGCCGCCCCCGGACACGAGCGCGCCCGACGCGCCCGTGAAGCCCGTCGACGCGAGCAGCGACAGCCGCGCGCCCAGCACCTGCGCGCGGAACGAAGACTGCGTGACGTCCGCGATCTGCCAGAAGGGCCGCTGCGACCTCGCGGCGAAGCGCTGCGTCTACGAGATTTGCCCCCAGACCGACCGCTGCAAGGTCGCCGCGTGCAACGCGACCACCGGAGCGTGCGAGGCGCCCGTGGACCGCCCGTTCAGCGAGACGTTCTCGATCATCGACCAGCCAAGCGCCACGGGGCCGTTCCGCGGCGTCGCGCTCATCGAGCCCTTCGTGTTCGTCGGGACGAGCTCCGGGGTCTACGCGTACTCGCTTCAAGAGGCCGGCGTCCCGAAGACGCCGATCCCAGTGGCCGGGGCCGCCTTCGTGCCGCAGTACCTCTTCGCGTCGGGGAGGCGCCTGTACATCGTCGGGCCCCTGCAGGGGAGCGCGCAGCGCCGGCTCGCCGTGGGCTGGCTCGACGTTCCCGCCGACCCGGCGCCGGCCGAGCTGCGCGCCGAGTCGAAGTACGTGACGTTCAACGCTCCGAGCCTCGGGTCGGTCTTCCCGTACCCTGGCGAGCGCATGCTGGTGGGTCAGCAGAGCTCCGGGTCGGCCTTCGGCATCACAGAGCCGCCCTTCGGCACCGCGATCGCCTTGCAGACCGCGATCCTCCCGTCCGGGCTGCTGGCCGCCAACTCCGGCGATCGCGTGGTGTTGCTGCGCAGCGTGAGCGGCACCACGGCCCCGGTCCTGTCGCTCGTCACCGGCGCCGGCACGGCCACGCCCAACGCGGGGGCCGATCAGTCGATCCAGCCCGGCGGCAATGCGTCGTACAGCTTCGCCAGCGGGTATTTCGCCACGAGTCCGGCGGGCGCCGTCGCGATGTCGTGGCAGATGACCAACTCGGCCGCGCCGTTCAACGGGAACGCCGTGGCGGCGCGCCTGTCGTTCCTCCTGAAGGACGACAAAGACGTCGCGTTCTCGGGCTCGGACTTCCTCGACTACGTGACCTTCCCGTCGCCGGGCGTCTCGAACAACACGAACCTCGCCGGGCCCATCGCGTGGGCCGACGACGCGACGGTGCTGGCCACCTATGCGACGCCAGGCTCGCCGACAACGCGCACGAACGCGGTCTTCGTGCGTCGCGCGCGCACGGACGCGGGCGTCGACGCAGGGATGACCGCGCCCGTCGAGCTCCCCATCCCTCCGAGCAACCTCGCGGGCATCGCGGCGGCCCCAGGCGTCGGCGCGCTCCTGGCCTCGGCGGGCGGCGGCTACCAGATCACCGTGCTCCGCGAGGGCTGCGTCGATCCGCCGTGAGCGCTCGTCGCGGCTAGATCGCGCGGATCACGTTCGAGAGCCGGCCGAGCCCCTCGATCTCCAGGTCGACGCGGTCGCCTGGCTGGAGCCACTGGTTGTCGGTGATCTTCGACCCGTTCAGCTCGAGAAAGCAGCCGGTGCCGCAGGTGCCCGACCCGATGACGTCGCCGGGGAACACGTCGACGCCGTAGCTGACGCGCGCCAGGATCTCCGCGAAGGTGAACGTCATCTCGCTCACGTCCCCGGTGGACACCTGCACGTCGTTCACGAAGGCCCGCATCCCGAGCTTGTAGACGTTGCCCTTCGGCGTCTTGGTCGTGTGCGCGGCCAGCTCGTCGAGCGTGACGAGCCACGGCCCGAGCGCCGTCGCGAAGTCCTTGCCCTTCGCCGGCCCGAGCGAGAGCTTCATCTCTTCCATCTGGAGGGCGCGCGCCGACAGGTCGTTCATGATCGTCAAGCCGAACACGTGCGCGTCGGCGGTCTCGGGGCTGAGGTCCCGGCCCCGCGTGCCGACCACGATCGCGGCCTCGAGCTCGAAGTCGAGGCGCTCGCGCGCGAGCTCTCGCACGCCCACGTCGCCCGGCCCGACCACCGCCTGATGGTTCGTGAAATAGAACACCGGGAACATGTCGAACTCGGGGATCATGTCGAGGCCGCGGTTGCGTCGCGCCGTCACCACGTGCTGCCGGAACGCGTAGCCGTCTCGCATCGACGGGGGCCGCGGGATCGGCGCCAGCAGCCGCCTGCCCGCGAGGGGCAACACGAGCTCGGCGGGCAGCTCGCCGCGGTCACGGGCGTCGAGGACCTCGCGCGCCGCGGCCAGCGCGATCTCTCCCGCCTCCACGAAGCCGAGCACCGACGCGCCGTAGCGGGCCGCCACGGCGGAGGTCGTAGCGGCGCGCCCGGCGCGCGCCTCGAGCCACGCGAAGGCCAGCGGCAGGTGGACGAGCGCGTTCGCGGGCGCGTCGGTGTCCACGACGAGGGCAGGGACCGGGGTGTCGTTCTCGACGAAGGTTGCGAGCTTCACGCGGAGGCTTCTACCACGCCGAAAAGGCCGTAGAGTGCGCCGCGATGGCGAGAGGACTGTTTTCGAGGCTCCCGCGAGGGGCCCTCACGCTCGTGAAGGAGGTGGCTCGCCACGTCCTGCGCCGGCCCGTGCTGGGGATCGTCGTGGCCGGTCGCGCCGCCGACGGTCGCTGGCTGCTCATCCGCCGCGCCGACACGGGGCGCTGGGCGCTCCCGGGGGGCACGGTCGAGTGGGGCGAGCCCCTCGCGGCGACCTACCCGCGCGAGCTCGAGGAGGAGGCCGGCGTGGTCCGCTCGCGGTTCGAGCGCGTCGCGGGCGTGTTCTCTCGCCCCGAGCGCGATCCCCGCTTTCACGCGATCACGGTCGTCGTTCGCTGCGAGGTCGAGCCGCCGGTGAAGCCGCCGCGCAACCCGCTGGAGATCCTCGAGGCGCGCCTCTTTCGGGACGACGACCTCCCGGATCTCACGGTGATGGGCATGGACGAGATGCTCGCCTGCGCCCGGGACGGGGCGCCGGTGCACTTCGAGTGACCCATTTTCGCCTGCGCGGGCAGATCGAAGGGCCCACGTACGCGTAGAACGAGGGCTCGGACCGCGGTCGCGCCTCGCCTGAGCGGGCGGCGGCCGGACGGGTCGAAGGTGGAGCGAGAAGCGGAGCTGCAAGAGGCCACATGGAGAGAATCGGCGAGTACCTCGTCAAGCGCCTCATCGGCGAGGGGGGCATGGGCAAGGTCTACGAGGCGGAGGAGCGCCTCTCGAAGCGCCGCGTGGCGCTGAAGGTGCTGCGCCCGGAGCTGACGAAGAGCGAAGAGGGGCGGCGGCTCTTCCTGAACGAGCTGCAGATCCTCGCGCACCTCGAGCACCCGAACCTGGTCCGGAGCCTCGCCTCCGTCGAGGATGGCGACAAACTCGTGATGGTGCTCGAGTACCTCGAGGGGCGAACGCTCCGCGACGAGCTGACGCGGCGGCGGTCGCTCCCGTGGGCCGAGGCGGTCGAGCACGTGGTCCACATCGCCGAGGCGCTGTCGGTGGCCCACGAGCAAGAGCCGGCGATCGTGCACCGCGACCTGAAGCCCGAGAACGTCATGCTGCTCTGCGAGGAGGGCGCCGACGGTGAGGCGGGCGACCGGCCCATCACGGGGCTCAAGGTCATGGATTTCGGCGTCGCGAAGGTCCTCGCCGAGGTCAACGTGACCAACACGCAGAGCATCGGCACGCTCCAGTACATGAGCCCCGAGCAGATCGACGCGGGCGCGATCGACGCGCGCGCCGACCTCTATGCGCTCGGGCTCGTCTTCTACGAGATGCTCGCGGGAGAGGTGCCGTTCCACTCGGCGTCGCCCCGCGAGCTCTTGAACCTCCAGTGCACGGCCGAGCCGCCCGAGCTCTCGGACGAGGTCCGCAGGGGCCTGCCGAGGGGCGTGGAGAGCACCCTCTTCGCGCTGCTCGAGAAGAGCCCCGACAAGCGGCCGCGTAGCGCCCGAGCGGTCATCGACGCGTTGGAGCCCTTCCGCGCCGCCGAGAGCGAGCAGCCCGGGCGGGCGCGCCGCGCCGACACGGCGAAGGGCGCGGCGAAGGGCGCATCCCGCGCGGCCACCACCACCGACGGCGGGAGCGGCGCCGAGGAGGGCCCCCGCGAGCGCGACGAGGCGCCCGCGCCCGAGGCGACCAGCGCTCCGCGCGCGCGGGAGTCGGGGAGAGGAGAGGCGCCTTCCCCGAAGAAGGCCGAGCGCCTCGACACCGTCGCGCTCGTGGAGCGGGCGGGGGCGCCGCGCGAGGTGCCGCTCTGGCTCGGGGTGCTCGTGATCGTGCTCTTGTCCGCCGCGGCGTCGCTCACCACGTACCGCCTGCGCGTCTCTGCCAACGCGCGCGCGGCCTCGGCGGCGGAGTCGGCGTCGGCGACCGCGTCCGCGAAGCCCTGAGGACCCGTGGACGCGCGGCGAACGAGGGCGCCGGAGCCCGCCGAGCTCGCGCCGCTGCCCTCACGTGGCCGCGCGAGGCGGGGCGCCCTGCCGGACGGCGCCATCCTCCACCGGCTCGACCCGGCAGACGCGGCCCTCGCGAAGCGCATCGTGAACCTGGGGGAGGCGGGCGTCTTCGGGTGCGAGGGGGGCGGGGTGGACGAGGCCGGGCCCTGGTTCGTGCTCTCGCCTCCGACGCCCACCCTCGACGAGCGCCTCGATGGCGGAGCGCTCACTTCGGGCGAGGCGCTCGCGCTGTTTCGGCGGCTCGCGGGCGCGCTCGCGGCGTGCGAGTCCGCGTCGCTGTTCCCGGGGCGACTTCGCCCTCGCGACATCGGCGGCGTCGGCGCGAGCGCGTTCCTGCTGGCCGCGCCGCTCCTCTCCGCGTGGCTAGGGGAGACGACCGCGCGCGCGCAGGAGGGGGCCTCGCTGTCCCGCTGGGACGCCCCCGAGCTCGCGGACGGTGAGGGCGCCAGCAGCGCGACGAACCGCTACGCGCTGGGGCTCATCGTCTACAGCGCGCTCGCGGGTCGGCACCCGTTCGCGGGGCTCGGCCTGCGCCACGCGCGGAGCGCCTCGCTCCGCGACGCGCCGCCCCTCCCGGACGACGTCGCCGCGGCGCTCGCGCCGGGCGTGCAGGCGCTGTTGCTCCGTGTGCTCGCGCCGAGCGCCGCTGACCGCCCGCGGTCGGCGAGGGAGATCGTCAACCGTATTGACGAACTGCTCTCGCCCTCGCGCGCCAGCCACGCGCGGCTGCCGCCTGCCGCCGCCCACGCCCGGACCGCCGCGGCCCGCCGCGTCGAGCCT
>CAZHGG010000334.1:0-6666 GCA_964531755.1 uncultured Polyangiaceae bacterium | reverse complement strand
GCGCCGGACGTCGCGTCCACACCGGAGGCCGCGTCGGAGGCCGCGGAGTCCGCGAGGCCGCTCGCGTCGGAGGGCGCGCCGTCGACCGGCGAGACGGCCGGGGCGTCGGGCGAGACGGCTGGGGCATCGGGCGAGACGGACGCGCCGGCGTCGGCGGTCGTCTCCGTGAAGCCCTGGCACCGCAAGAGGGCCGCGCCGAGGAGCACGGCTCCGATCGGGAGCAGGAGTGCGCGCATGGGCTCAGTGTACCACGGCGCACCCGTGGCGCAGCGCGCGCCCTCGGCGGGCCATGGACCTCCAACTGCGCTATAGTTGCGCCCCGTGGCCGACCTTGACGCTCTCCGCACCCGTGTCGCGAACCAGGCTCACTCGGTCGCCAAGACGATCAACGAGGGGTTCGACGAGTTCCAGATCGGCGCGGGCGCGTGGCAGGTCGACCTGAACACGCCGGAGGGCCCCTCGACCGGCGGCGGAAAGCAGGCGCTCCAGCACCTGCGGCTCGTGCCGCAGCGACCTGGCTACCCCGCCCTGGTGGTGGGCGTCGTGAACGGCGTGCTCTCGACGGCCGAGCTCCGCACCTACGATCACGTGGCCCTGCAGCACGAGGTCCGGTTCAAGAAACCGCTCGAGATAACCCCTCAGGAGTACGACGATTTTCTGAAGAAGGCCGACGTCGTGCTGAACCTCGCGCGCATCCAGCGGACGCGCGTGGAGGCGCCGCCGGAGCTGGTGGCGGAGGCCCACGCCGCGCAGGCGGCCGCACGCAACGCCCTGGGCGTGCGCGCGCTCGTGGTGTTCGTCGGCGTCCTCTTGCTCGCGATGTTGGGCTATCGCCTGTTCGGCTGAGGCGTCGCGCGGCTCCGCTGAAGGCGCCCCCGGCGCGGGCGTGGCTCCATGCGTGGGGCCTGGGCGCCCACCGCACGATGTCCGCGGGGCCGGGGCCTCGACGCTCGATGCGCGGCGCCCCTCACCGGTCGTCGCGGCCGCGGGGGCCGCGGTGCTCCACGATCTCGACGATCCCGCCGGCCTTCGCCGCCTGGGGCGCCGCCGCCGCGCGGGGCGCGTTCTTGGCCTTGGCGGGGGCGGGAGGCACGACGATCTCCTTCTGGGGCATCGGCGTCGAGGCGTCGGCGAAGGCCCGGAGCTCCTGCGCGACCGCGTTCATGGCGGCGCGCACCTCGCGCACCTCGCGCAGCACCTCGGTGGCGCTCTCGGGGCGGTTGTCCGGGTCGAGGTCGAGGCACCGCATGATGACGTCCGACAGCCGCCGCGGCACGTTGGGCACGCGATCGCGCACGGTCGGGTAGCCCTGCGAGAGGTTGGCGGGCCGCTGCGAGAGCCCCGGCAAGACCCCCGTGAGCAGCTCGTAGAAGGTGGCGCCCAGCGCGAACAGATCCGATCTGAAATCGGTGCGCCCCGTGAGCTGCTCCGGCGGCATGTAGGCGGGCGTGCCGGCGATCATCGTCTGCTGGCCGGTCATGTTCGCGCCCACGATCTTGGCGAGGCCGAAGTCCATGACCTTGATCCCGGTCTTCGTCCGCATCAGGTTCGAGGGCTTCAGGTCGCGGTGGATGATGTTCTTGCCGTGGGCGTACTCCACGGCCTCGAGCACCCGCTCGAACACGTCGAGCGCCTTCAGCGGCGGCAGCGGGCCGTCGGTGGCGAGGGCCTCGTCGAGCGTGGTGCCCTCGACGAGCTCCATCGCGATGAACTCGCGCCCGTCCAGCGTGCCGATGTCGTAGATCGTGACGATGCCCGGGTGGCTGTGGGCGGCGGCGGCGCGCGCCTCGCGCTGGAACATGCGGAAGAGGGGCGAGCCCGCGTCGAGATCCGCCGGGAGGAACTTCAGCGCGACGAGGCGGTCGAGGCGCCGATCGCGCGCTTTATGCACGACGCCCATGCCTCCACGCCCGAGCTCCGAGAGCAGCTCGAACCGGTCCTCGGGGCGCGGGCCGGGCGCCTCGGCCGTGACGGCGTCGGGGGCGACGACCGCCTCCGGTGCGGCGGGCGCGGGCCCCGCGAGCATGGTCGCCCCCGCGATCTCCTCGGGGCTGAGCTTGCGCGTCGCGGCGTCGAGCTCGGTCTTCAGGGAGGCCGCGAGGGCGCCGTCGCCGCGCGCGCGGGCGCGCTCGGCGCGCCGAGCCAGCACGGGCTCCACCCCGCCCGCGGCGAGCGTGAGCCGCTCGACCGAAGCCGCGTCGTTGAGCTCGGCGTGGAGCGCGGCGGCCATGTCGAACTGCTTGAGCGCGTGCTCGTAGATGCCCGCCGCGCGCGCGAGGTCGCCCGCGTCGTCGAACGCCTTCGCCGCCTTCGCGTGCTGCCCGAGCTTCTGGGCGACCTCGGCGGCCCTGCGCCAGAGGTCCGCTCGCCTGCCCCCCTCCGGAGGCACCGAGAGCGCGGCGTTCTCGAGCATCGTGAGCGAGTAGCCGAGGGCCTCGAGCTTCTCGACCGCGGCGAACGCGTCGGCCGCCTTCTCGTACTCCTCGGCGTCCTGCAGGAGCCGCGCGGCCCGCAGGTGCTCGCCCGCCTCCCGGAAGCAGTCGGCCGCCAGGAGCTTGTCGGCGCGCGCGGCGGAGCGCTCCAGCTGCTCGGCCGCGCGCAGCGGCTCGCCGAGCTTGCGGAACAGGCCGGCCGCCTGGGCGTGTTCGCCCGCCTTCGCGAAGGACTCGGCCGCGCTCCTCTCCTCGCCGAGCTTCAGGAACACTCGGCCCGCCCGCCCGTGCTCACCGCCTCGCTCGTAGATGCGAGAGGCCTCCCGCAGTAGGCCGCGCCGCACCTGCACGTCGCCTGCCGCGCGATGGTCGCCCGCGGCGAGCGCCGCGCGGAGCTCCTCCTCGGCCGCCCGCTCGTCGCGGGTGGAGAGCCACCGATAGCCCCACCGCGCGAGGAGGCCGACGACCACGAAGAACAGGACCTTCGGTCCGTGCAGCGTGAGGGCGTCGATCAGGGGTTCCATCGCGTCGGTCGAGGGCGGAGCGGAGGGCAGCCCGCGTACATTGGAGCGGCAGGTGCCCTATTCGGCAAATAAATTCGGCCGGACGCGGCGCCCGGCGAGACACCATTTTTGCTTCAACTCGCCTCGAAAAGCGGTAACCCCGAGGGCATGGAATCACGCGACGGCGCGGCGCCGGAGGCCTCGAGCGTGGACATCGACATCGAGGGCCGCGCGGCTTTCTATCTGGGCCGCACCGAGGAGAGCGCGCCGTATCTCTATCCGCACAAGCACCTGCTCACGCACGCCGTCGTGATCGGCATGACGGGCAGCGGCAAGACGGGCCTCTCGGTCGCGCTGCTCGAGGAGGCCGCGCTCGACGGCATCCCCGCGATCGTCATCGACCCCAAGGGAGACCTCGGCAACCTGCTGCTCACGTTCCCCGCGCTCGACGGGCCGTCGTTCGCGCCGTACGTGCCCGAGGGCGAGGACCCCGAGTCGGTCGCGTCGCGGTGGCGGGCGGGGCTCGCGGCCGGGCACCAAGACGGCGCGCGCGTCGCGCGGCTGCGGCAGGCCGCGGACTTCGCCATCTACACGCCGGGCAGCCGCACCGGCATCCCGGTGTCGATCGTGGGGTCCCTCGCCGCGCCCTCACCGGACCTCGTGGAGGACGGCGAGCTCTTCCGCGAGCGCGTGGCGACCGTCGCGACGAGCTTGCTCGGCCTCGTGGGCGTGGACGCCGATCCTGTGAAGTCGCGCGAGCACATCCTGCTCTCGACGCTGCTCGCGGAGGCGTGGCGGCGGGGCGAGGACCTGGATCTCCCCTCCCTCGTGCTGCGCCTGCGCGAGCCGGGGCTGAAGAAGGTGGGCGTGCTCGACCTCGAGAGCTTCTACCCGGAGCGCGACCGGTTCACCCTCGCCGTGGCGTTCAACAACCTGCTCGCGGCGCCGGGCTTCGAGGCGTGGCTCGAGGGAGCGCCGCTCGACGTCGGCGCGTTCCTCCGCACGAGGGAGGGCAAGCCCCGCGTCGCGATCTTCTCGATCGCGCACCTCGGGGACGCCGAGCGCATGTTCTTCGTCTCCGTGCTGCTCGCGCAGGTGGTCGCCTGGATGCGCGCGCAGTCGGGGGCGACGAGCCTCCGCGCGCTCCTCTTCATGGACGAGATCGTGGGCTATTTCCCGCCCGTGAAGGCGCCCCCCTCCAAGGCGCCCCTCCTCCTCTTGCTGAAGCAGGCGCGGGCCTTCGGCCTCGGCGTGGTGCTCGCCACGCAGAACCCGGTCGACATCGACTACAAGGGGCTGTCGAACTGCGGCACCTGGTTCCTCGGGCGCCTCCAGACCGAGCGCGACAAGGCGCGCGTGCTCGAGGGCCTCGAGGGCAGCGCCCAGGGGCGCCCCTTCGACAAGGTCGCCGTCGAGCGCACGCTCGCGGGCCTGCCGCCGCGCACCTTCGTGGTGCACGACGTGCGCGAGGAGGGGCCCTTCCTGATGGAGAGCCGCTTCTGCCTCTCCTACCTGAAGGGGCCGCTCCGGCGCGACGAGGTGCGCGCGCTCATGGCGGAGCACCCGGCCCGGGTCGACGCCCTCGCGCCGCCGGAGGTCGCGGCCGCCGGGGTCGAAGAGGAGGCGCCCGCCGTGTCGGGATCGGCTGGGCGCGACAAGCCGGCCGTCCCGGACGACGTGACCGAGGTGTTCCTCCCCGCGACGGCGTCGACCGCGGTGACCTACGCGCCCGCGCTGATCGCCCGCGTGAGCGTCCGCTTCGTCGATCCCAAGACCAAGCTCGACTTCGCCCGCGAGGGCACCTTCACGACCCCGCTGGTGGAGGGGGCGCTCGGGCCCGACTGGACGCGCGCGCGCTGGTCGCCGGTGCGCGCGCAAGACCTCACGCGCGAACCCGTGCAGAATGCACGCTTCTACCCGCTCCCGAAGGAGGCGACGAAGGCCAAGAGCTACGCCGGCTGGCAGCGCGCGCTGGTGTCGTGGCTCGTCGAGTCCCAGGGGGTAGCTCGCCCGTACGCGCCGAAGTGGAAGCTGTACGGCGAGCCCGGCGAGTCGGAGGGGGCCTTCCGCGGCAGGCTCGAGCTCCGCGCCCGCGAGGAGCGCGAGGCCGCGCTCGAGGCGCTCAACGCGAAATACAGCGCGAAGTTCGAGGCGCTCCGCGAGAAGCTCCAGCGGGCGCACGCGGCGGTCGTCCGCGACGAGGCCGAGGCCCGCGTGCAGGGGGTCGGCTCCGCGTTCTCGGTCGGCGCGCAGGTGATGTCGCTCTTCGGCGCGCGCTCTCCAGGGCGGCGCATCCTAGGAAGCGCCGCTCAGGTGACGCGGCAGGCGGGGCGGGTTTCGCGCGCGCGCGACGCGCTCGAGGAGAAGCGGCGGGCGCTCGCAGAGCTCCAGGCCAAGGGGCAGGCGCTCGACGCCGAGTACCGCGTCGAGGCGGCGCGGGTGACGTCGGCGACCGCGACGATCGACGTGGAGTCGGCGCTCGTCCGCCCGAAGAAGGCCCACATCGAAGTGCGCCTGTTCGCGCTCGCGTGGTGTCCGGTCGAGTGAGCCCGGCCCGGCGTCAGGGCGCTCCGCCTCCCCGCGGGCAGCGCCCGGGCGACGCGTCGTCGAGCGCGTTGGCGAGTCTGCGCTTGGCCTCGGGGCCCCGCTGCGCTGCGGCCTCCAGGGCCCGCCGCAGGCGCGCGAGGTCGGCGGTCGCGTGGTCGGCGCAGAGCCGCGCGATGATGGCTCGGAGGGTCGCCGGGGCGGGCTCCTCCAGGCCCTCGTCCGGCGCGGCGAGGAGCGCGTCGACGTTGGAGAGCACTGCCTCCACGCGCGCGGCGGGCGCGAGCCCGAGCCACACGCGCGGGATGGCGGCGAGGAGGCGCGGCGCGCCGGCGAGCATCGCGTGCACGCTGGCGGTGTCGGCCGCGGCGCCCCACTCCGCGGCGAACCGCGAGAAGAACCCGTCGGCGTAGTGCGGGTGGAGCTTCCCGCGGGCCTCGGCCAAGATCGTGAGGGCGGCGGCCCGGTGCTCCGCGTCGCCGCGCGCCCACGCGCGCCGCGCCTCGTCGTCGAGCACGCCCCGGTGCCGGTCCCAGAGGCCGAACACGAGGGCCCTCACCGCCTCCTTGTAGAGCGCCGGGTGGCCGTCGAGCGCCGCGAGGAGCGCGCGGACGTCGTCCGGGCGGGCGTAGTGGAGCGTCGCCACGACCTCCGCGACGAGCCGCGGCGAGCGCGCGTCCACCAGCGTCTGCACGAGCCGCGCCCTCGGTCGCGGGGAGGCGAGCGCGCTCGCGGCGAACGAGGGGTTGCACGCCTCGTGGGTGTGTCCGAGGGCGTCGCGCCGCGCGGGGCACAGCACGCGCGTCACGAGGGCGGGGTGCTCCGCGCGGGCGGGATCGAAGCCCGCGCGCTCGAGCTCGCCGAGGAGCGCGAGGCCGAGGGTCGCGCGGTCGAGGCCGGCCTCGGGCGGGAGCACGGCGCGGCATTCGGGCGCGCGGTCGTCCTCGTCGCAGAGGCGGCCACGCGGGAACAGGGCGTCGGCGACGACGAGCGCGTCGCGGTCGGGGAGGGCGAGGAGGCGTCGCGCCAGCCAGCGCCCGTACGCGCGCTCCGCTTCGAAGATCACGCTGTCGCGCGCGACCAGTGCGAGCGCGCCCTCCCGGGTGGCGCGCCCCTCCGCGACGCGCGGGAGCTCGCCGACGAGCCACGCGTCGACGCGCGCGCGGAGCTCGGGCGCGGCGCGCTCC
>CAZHGG010000333.1:5122-6683 GCA_964531755.1 uncultured Polyangiaceae bacterium | reverse complement strand
TCAACCTCTACAGCTTCGTGTCGGCCACCGCCGCGGCCTACCAGGCGCAGGCCAAGGAGCTCGAGGCGCTCAAGGCGAGGCTCGCCGCCGTCGAGGCTACCTGCGGCGCGAGCTCCCCCACCACGGCCGTGACGCTCGCGCCCTCCTCGAGCCGCGTGGGAGCTCGGCCTCCGTCGCGCCCCCCACACACCTCCGCCCCCCGGTAGAGGGCGGAAGTGATCGCCAGCGGCCTCGTCCTCGGGACGGCGTACACCACCGTGCTCCTCGCCGAGGTGCTCGGCGACAAGACGCTCTTCACGATGGGCTCGCTCGCGCCTCGGCACCGGCTCCCGCCGCTCCTCGTGGGCGCCAGCGTCGCGGTCGCCCTGAAGATGCTCGCGGCCGTCGCGCTCGGCGGCCTGATAGGCCACCTCCCGCCGCTCGTCGTCTCGCGGCCATGCTCACTAAGATTGTTGTCGGACTCACCCTGGGTCTTGGGCTGAAGCGCTCGCTGTCGCCACGACGCGTGCGCGCCGTCTCCATCTTTCTCTGCGTGGGCATGGCTGTGTTGGCAGCCTTTCGTATCGAGGTCTAAACACGTATGCTCTGGGCCACCACGAAGCGCATACGCATCGCCCGGGCGGCGACCTGCTGGCTCATTCGCCGCTTCCTCGACCCCGAAGCGAAGCTGGTCTTCACGGGCGAAGACGACGTGCTGCGCCTCGAGCGCGAGGAGGGCGCTCTTGGATTTCACGTGAAGGACGCTCGGTATCCGCCCGTCGACGACCGCGGGCGCATTCCCTTCGAGACGCTCGTGGAGGAGCGGCTCCCCGACGACCCGGCGCTCGTGCGATTCGCTCGGATCGTGCGTGACGCGGATCGTCCCTCGCGCGAGCGACCCATGGAGCCCGAGGCAGCGGGGCTCCGGCTCATCTCGGTGGCGTTCCCCGACGTGCGCTCGGACGACCACGCGATCGTGGCGGAGTCGCGGCTCCTCTACGACGCGCTCTACTGCTCGCTGCGGAGACTCAGCGCTCGAGAGACCTGAGCTCGCTCAGCCAAGGCCATCGGCGAGACGGGTCCGCGATAGTTAGGACTCGACTAGGGCACACCCACGCCACACTGCCGAGCACGTGGTACGCGGCCGCCGTGGAGGGAGCGCCGCGACGAGCAAAACTTTCTGCACGGCCCTCCTGGACTTCCAGGATTCTCGTGCTACCCAATTCCCCGTGGGGAAGGGACGCAGCGCGCGCCGTCGGCGATCGCCGACTGGGCACATGAAGCGACTCGCGTCGATCCGTGGATCCGCGACTCGGAGCGAGCGCAAGCTGGCTTCCGCGAACTAGGATATGTGCGCCAATGTGCGCGGGGGGCGTTGTCGCACATGCGAGCCCGAACACCCCGACGTCGGGCTCCCGGGCCGCTTCCGCGCGCGGCGTGCGGCGTCCCGCGCGCGCGTTCACCGCGGCCCGCGGCGCGTCGACTCACCCCAGGGAGTGCGTCGCCTTGCCCGGCCGCGCCCCTCTGTGTACCCACTGTTTACCCTCGCCCCCCCCACCCCCCCCCCCAAACACCCCCCAAC
>CAZHGG010000333.1:0-5112 GCA_964531755.1 uncultured Polyangiaceae bacterium | reverse complement strand
CGTCTGTCTGCCCCTCTGTTTACCCACTGTTTGCCCTCACCCACCTCACCCACCCCCAAACCTACGCCAGAAGCGAGTCGAAATGATTCATCCTATTATGTCTACACCGACCGTGATCTCCATCCCCGTGATTGCCGATACCGTGGTCTACGAGTTCGACCTCACCACGCTCGAGGCTTCCGGCTTCAAGACCGGCTCGCTCGCGGCGCGCGTCCACAGCGGCGTCGGCCCCGACGTTCCCATTCCGAACCCGTTCGTCGAGGTGAGACTGAAGGCCTATCGGGTGTGGCCCTTCGACAGCGGTGTGGTACGTTTCCAAGACAATGACCCCGTGGCCCTCATCACGACCGCGAAGATCGACGCCGACACGCCGGACGGCACGCTCGTGAGCAGCGGCGAGGCCGCGCCGCTGTCGGCTCCGGCGCTGCGCATCGTGGCCGAGATCACGGCGAACGGGGGCACCACGACCGCCGGCACGTTCACGATCTCTGCCGCCATCCTGCTCTTCGATTGACACTGAACGCGCGCGGAGAATGCCATGGCCTTCAACGAACGTTTCTCCACATCGGCTCGAAACGCGCCGCTCGCGACGCTGAATGAAGCCCGTGGTGCGCGCGGCGTGAGCCCCGTGAGCCCAGGCACCGCCGCCGCCCGCGCACCCTCGTCTACCTCCGTGCCTACTCCTGCCGCCGTTATCCGTGGGTCCGTGGCTGGGTGCGGCTGTGCCCCGCGAACGTTGGCGCCTACGCCGACCTGCGGCTGCACGACCCCTCCGCCCCGCCTCGTAGGCGGAATCGGCGCCGTGTCCACGCCGATCCAGGTCCCAGAAGGTGGCGCCGAGACCCCGATCGCGCCGGCCCCGGCGTACGGCGGCCTCGCGTCCGTAGTCCAACAGACCCCGCCGAACGGCCGCGCGCATCCTGGAGCCGGCCTGCCGCGAACCTCCCGCGCCGGCCTCTCCGTGCCGGTCCAGCTTCCCGCGGTCGGCGCCGCGCCGCGCGCCGCAGCGGCGCCGAACTACGGCGGCCTCGCGTCCGTCATTGAACCTGGAGGCGCGGTCCGCCCGAGTGCCGCAAGCGCGAGCGCCTCCTACCCCCTCCGGAGCGCCCACGGACTGCCTCAGGCGCGCCCGCTACCGACGGGGATCTCCCGCCTCGGTCGCGGCATGCAGCCCGTCGCGCCGCCTAGCGTCTACCCTCTCCGGAGTCCCAACGGACTGCCTCGGGCGCGGCCGGTGCCAACGGGGGTGTCCCGCCTCGGCCGCGTCATACAGCCGGTCACGGCGCCCAGCGTCCCGCTCGCTACCAGTCGTCTGGCTCAGTCGAGCACGATGTCAGCGGTGCTGAACCACGGGCTCGGCCCCACGCGCGCGGCGGTGACAAGCCCCTTCGGTACGCCCATCGGGGTCGGGGACGAGACGCGACGGAGGCCGGGTCCGGGCCTCGCGCCGCTGCGAGGGAAAACCATGCGGGCCCCCCGACCTCCTGGCATCGGGCCATCGAATACGTGGGTGAATCGAACTTTGAGCCAGGCGGGTATTCCCGCGAACGAACTCGCTGTCACGACCGTCCCCAGCGACAAGGGTCCGCCCATTCTCTTCGCCACGTACAACACGAACGGACCTAAGACCGTCTCGTCCGGCTGGAGCCGGTCGAAGAACGGCGGGGCTACGTGGTCCTCGTGGAGGGACGCGACCACGCCGCTTCCGCGCCTGCCCATTACGGATCCATCGTTCGCGGGCTACTCTCACGAAGCGTCGGTCGGAGACACATGGACGACGGCCGTCGGGCCGGACATGGTGGTCGCCATGGTCTCGGTCATCAGCGTTCCCAATTGGCCGATTCGTACGGACGTCGGGCTGTGGGTGTCGACCGACGGCGGCCTGACGTTTCCGCCCGAGGGTGCGCTGCGTGTTTCCGAAGCTGGCAGCAACGGGGTGGACGGCCCGAAGATGGTGGCAGACCCGAGCGGCGAGGCCATTTGGGTCTGGTGGTTCAGCGTTACGACAGAGGGTCGGTCGAAGACATGGCTTCGCAAGATCGACATTCGCGGCGGGATTCCGGTTGCGGCCTCGGAGCCTTTGGACCTCTCCGACACCAGCCCGGGCATACCGGCAGCCATTGCCGCGCTACTTGGTGTGGCCCCCGCTCCGCCAGGCCCCGGACTTCCGGCAATGTTGCATGCGTCCATGGCTATCGCTCCGCGTGAAGCAGGCCGCCCTCAGCCTCGTCTTTTTCTCGTCTATGCATCGGACGGAATGAGCTTGCCGCGGGACACGAAGGACCGGAGCTGCGCCAACCCAGCAAACCGGCTTGTTTCTCCCGTTACCTGGTCCTTAGCGTACTCAGATGACAGTGGGATAAGTTGGCGGACCGAGGAACTCACCACGGATAGTCAGTGGCCGAGGTGCACCTCGTTCGGCGCGCTCGACCTAAATCGCTCGTTTGCGTCGACGGCCTACGACCCGATCAGCCGAAAGCTCCTGATTGCCTTGAACCGGAGCGTCTTCCGGGCGGATGGCCTTTACATCGGCACGCGCGCCGTGCTCTACCAATGGCCCAGTTCGAATGGGAGCGGCCGCGGGTTCGACTCGTGGGTTCCCGTCTGCAACCCTGCCGCTTGCCCTGAGGGAGTGGCGTGCGTCCGCGCAGGCACGCTATTGCCAAACAATGAGACATTTTGCCATCAGTATGGGCCCTCCGTAGGCACCGTTGAGACCACCGACGAGTCGGGGCGCCGAACGAGCCGAGCGGCTTGGATGTGGTATGACACTCGCGATGCGGTTCTACAGACTCCATACACGGGAACGACTACCGACATTTGGGGTGCCTCGGTTCGGCCTGGAGCGGCGCCGGCAGACGAACGAACGGTCGAACGTCTGACGCCCTTTTCATCTAGTGGAGTTCGAGTCCCGTGGAATACGGACGGAGCCGCGTTCGGGAACGCGTGGTTCGGCGACTACTCGAATGGAGTCACGCCATTCGAAGGCAGGTTCTATGGCATGTGGACCGACATGAGGGACGACGGCAACGTTCAGAGGATCTATGGCACTTCCTTTGCGCGCTAACTGTCTTGTAAACGGGGACTCGAGCGAGCGAGGTGGCGACACCAGGTCGGCGAGCCAGTTGAGGCCCGTGAGGAACGAAGTCGGGGAGCAATTTGCGCGTGTGCTCTTAATCGGCGTGCTTGCTTCTGCTATTGGGGCAAGCGTCGCGTGCGCCTCCACTCCAACCGGGTCGGACGCGGGCCCGGCGACCAATCAGTACGTCGCGGAGTGCGCGAACTGGACCGGGCCGGTGCACTGTAGTCCGAAGGTCCCCGTGACAGTACCCAACATTGAGAAGACGTGCAAAGAGTTGGGACTCGACGAGGGAACACCCTGCCGCGCAGGTGACCCGTCCTGCCTCGCTTCACCGGCCGTCGTGGAGGGAGCGCCCAACGCTCCGCCCTGCCAGCTCGTTCCGGAGCACTTGCTCTGTCGTGAGCCGCGCTCCTTCAAGGGCTGCCCATCCTCCACCGCGAAGGTGAAGAAGCACATCGAATACCTCACGCCCGCCGAGGTCTCCGAGGCCGCCCGCGAGATCCGCGACCTGCCCCTGGTTCGCTACCGCTACAAGTCGCAGGGCGACGGCGTCACCCCCACGGTGGGCATCGTCATCGAAGACGTCCCGGGCGCGTCGTTCGTCGACCACGAGAGCCAGCGCGTCAACCTCTACAGCTTCGTCTCGGCCACCGCCGCTGCCTACCAGGCGCAGGCCAAGGAGCTCGACGACCTCAAGGCGCGGCTCGCCGCGGTCGAGGCTACCTGCGGCGCGAGCTCCGCCACCACGGCTGCGACGCGCGCGCCATCCTCGAGCCCCGCTCGACCTCCCACACGATCCACACGCACCTCCGCCCCCCGGTAGAGGGCGGAAGTGATCGCCAGCGGCCTCGTCCTCGGGACGGCGTACACCACCGTGCTCCTCGCCGAGGTGCTCGGCGACAAGACGCTCTTCACGATGGGCTCGCTCGCGCCTCGGCACCGGCTCCCGCCGCTCCTCGTGGGCGCCAGCGTCGCGGTCGCCCTGAAGATGCTCGCGGCCGTCGCGCTCGGCGGCCTGATAGGCCACCTCCCGCCGCTCGTCGTCTCGCTGGTCAGCGCCGTCACGTTTCTCGTGCTGGCCTTTCGCCTCTGGCGCGACGTGCCAGAGGGGACGCCCGACACCACCCGGAGAGCCGCCCACGCGACGACCGCCTGGCGCTCCGCCGCGCTCGCGTTCAGTGGGCTCTTCTTCACGGAGTGGGGCGATATTGGCCAGATCACCACCGCCTCGCTCGCCGCCAAGCTCGGTCACCCCGGGCTGGTCTGGCTCGCAGCCAGCGCGGCCATGCTCGCCAAGATCCTTGTCGGGCTCACGCTTGGTCTTGGACTGAAGCGCCCGCCGTCGCCGCGACGCGTGCGCGCCGTATCCATCTTTCTCTGCGTGGGCATGGCTGTATTGTCGGCATTTCGCATCGAGGTCTAACAACCTATGATCTGGGCCACCAAGAAGCGCATACGCATCGCCCGGGCGGCGACCTGCTGGCTCATTCGCCGCTTCTTGGCCCCCGCGGCGGAGCTGGTCTTCACGGACGAAGACGACGTGCTGCGCCTCGAGCGCGAGGAGGGCGCTCTTGGCTTCCACGTGAAGGGCGCTCGGTATCCGCCCGTCGACGACCGCGGGCGCATTCCCTTCGAGACGCTCGTGGAGGAGCGGCTCCCCGACGACCCGGCGCTCGTGCGATTCGCCCGGATCGTGCGGGACGCGGATCGTCCCTCGCGCGAGCGACCCATGGAACCCGAGGCCGCGGGGCTCCGGCTCATCTCGGTCGCGTTCCCCGACGTGCGCTCGGACGACCACGCCATCATGGCGGAGTCACGGCTCCTTTACGACGCGCTCTACTGCTCGCTGCGGAAGCTCGTTGCGTAAGCCATCGCACGGACGATTGCCCCTCAGGGCCGCGCCCTCCACCGCCGCCGCCCCGTGGTTTTCGGACCACGGTGCCCCTCGTGAGGAGCCCCGTCCCCATGCTAGGGGTGCGCTGTGCCGTCCAAGCCGCCCCGCCTCGCCTCGCCCGTGCTCACCGCCGCGC
>CAZHGG010000332.1:0-6686 GCA_964531755.1 uncultured Polyangiaceae bacterium | reverse complement strand
CCGTCGCCGCGCCCGCCCCGAGCGGAGCGCCGGCGCCCACGACGTCGGGCCCCTCGCCGCAGGAGAAGCGGATCGCGGCCATCTTGCGCCGCGCGAGCGAGGCGCGCGGCCTCGCGGCGCTGCGCCCGGTGCCGGGCGTGGTGCTCGAGCGCACCGAGCTCGTGGCAGCCGTCCGCCGCAAGGCGAACGACGAGTACCCCGCCGCGGCGCTCGAGCGCGACGCGCGCGTGGTCGAGCTCATGGGCTTCGCGCCCGCGCCGTTCGACTACCTGAAGGAGCTGTCTGCCCTCCTCGAGGCGCAGCTCGACGGCTTCTACGAGCCGAAGACCGGCACGATGTACGTCGCCGCCGACCTCACCGGTGACACCGCGCAGCTCGCGCTCTCGCACGAGCTCGTCCACGCCCTCCAAGACCAGCACTTCGACCTGAAGAAGCGCGCGGGCTACCACCCCGGCATGAGCGACCAGGTCATGGCCGGCAGCCTGCTCGCGGAGGGCGACGCCACGAGCGCGATGCTCGACGTGATGCTCCGCTCGCAAGGCCAGACCGCCCTCGACATGCCCGAGGCCATGTTCACGAGCATGCTCACGAACGCGATGAACGTGGGCGAGGCGTCGAAGGCGCCGCGCTTTCTGCGCAGCACGCTCGTGTTCCCGTACGTGGAGGGCACCCTCTTCGTGCACGCGCTGCGCCGCGAGGGCGGCTTCGCCCGCGTCGACGAGGCCTGGAGGACCCTGCCCACCTCGACCGAGCAGGTGCTCCACCCGGCGAAATGGGCCTCGCACGAGGCCCCGCTGGCGGTGCCCGCGCCCACCGCGGCCGCGCTCGGCGCGGGCTTCACGCGGGTCGACGAGGACACCACGGGCGAAGGAGGGCTCCTCATCGCGTTCGAGGAGTGGCTCCGCCCGGCCGACGCGCGCCTCGCGGCCGCGGGCTGGGGCGGCGATCGCACCGGCGTGTTCTCGCGCGGAGGCGAGTGGGCCAACGCCGAGCTCGTCGTCTACGACAAAGAGGGGCCCGGCGCGGGCGACGCGCTGGCGCGACGGAGCTTCGAGAAGCTGAAGCCGGGCATCGCGCAGGTGGCGAACGCGGCCGGCGCGCCCGGCCGGGTCGCCGCGAGCGACGCGACCTTCGTGTGCGTCGAGCGGCCGTCGCTCGGGCCCCTCGCGCTCGCGCGGCGTGGGCGCGCCCTGGCGCTCCTCGCCGGGCCCGCCGAGCGGAGCGCGGGCGCCACGTGGACGCCGAAGGCCACGTGCGCCACGACCCGAAAGTGGGCCGCCGAGGTGCTCGCGCTCGGCTCCTCGGTCAAGTGAGGGTCACGTCAGGGTCAGTCAGGGTCACGTGAGCTCGGCCGCGGCCCGGCGCAAGAGCTCGAGCCCGCAGTGCGCCGCGTACGCCTGGACGTGCTCGCGATCGTGCGCGAAGAACCGGTGCACCACGCGGGTCTCCCGCGCCGTGGACACCGCCAGGTAGACCGTGCCGACCGGCTTCTCGACCGAGCCGCCGCCCGGCCCGGCGACGCCCGTGATCGCGAGGCCCACGTCGGCGCCCGCGTGGAGCCGCACCCCCTCCGCCATCTCGCGCGCGACCTCGGGGCTCACCGCGCCGTGCGCGGCGAGCGTCCCCGGCGAGACGCCCGCGAACGTCGTCTTCGCCGAGTTGGCGTACGTGACGGCCCCGGCGAGGAAATACTCGCTCGCGCCCGCCGCGCGCGTGAGCAGGTGCGACACGAGCCCGCCCGTGCAGCTCTCCGCGAGCGCGAGCGTCAGGCGACGATCGACGAACGCCCGCGCGACCACCGCGGCGAACGGGTCCCGGCCCTCGCCCCACACCGCGTCGCCGAGGCGCTCGCGGACCTCCGCCGCCGCCGTCTCGGCGCGCAGCCGGGCCTCGGCGGGGCCCTCGGCGTGGGCGTGGACCTTCACCTCGACCTCCGGGAAGTGGGCCCGGTAGCCCAGGGTGACGCCGGGGTGGCTCGCCTCGATCCCGTCGAGTCGCTCCCCGATCGCGCTCTCGCCCATGCCGAACGTGCGCAGGCTGATCTGGTGCGTGTCGGCCGCGGCGAGCGCGCGGATGCGCGGCGTGATCTCCGCCTCGAACATGCGCTCCATCTCGCGGGGCACGCCGGGCATGAAAAAGAACCGGCACCCCGCGAGCACGACGCTGAAGCCCGCCGCGGTGCCTACGGGGTTCGGCAGCACGTCGGCTCCCTCGGGAAAATCCGCTTGCTTTTCATTGGTTTGGCTCATTTTGCGCCCCAGCCGGGTGAAGCGCGCGCGCATGTGCGCCATCGACGCCTCGTCGCGGACGAGGCCCACCCCGAGGGCCGCGGCGGCGCACTCGGTGGTGAGGTCGTCCGTGGTCGGGCCGAGGCCGCCGGTCACGAGCACGAGGTCGAACGCCGCCGCCATGCGCGTGAGCGCCCCGATCACGCGCGCCCGCTCGTCGGGGACGACGGCGTGCTCGTCCACCTCGAAGCCGAGCTCGGTCAGCCGCTCGGAGAGCCAGGCGGCGTTGCCGTTCACGAGCTCTCCGCGGGTGAGCTCGGTGCCGATGGTCAAGATGGCGCACGTCATGGGGTCCTCCCGGTGAGCCCGAAGGTTTGCCCTCCGCGGGCGCTCGCGGCAAGCCCCGTCGTCACCCCCGCGCCACGTGGTCATCCCCCGAGGTCGGCGTCGTACGCGCAGCGGACCCCCGCGTCGTCGCGCGCCTCAGGGCCGACGTCGCGGGCGGCCCACGTGCGGAGCTCGGTGGCCAGGGACGTGGCGAACGAGCCCCCACGGAGGCGCGGCTGGCCGCTCGGCGTCGCGACCCACTCGGCCACGTTGCCCGCGAGGTCGTGCACGCCGAGGTCGGTGTCGCCGTCGACGTGCGCGCCCACGGTGTCGGGGCCGTCGCCGCTCGTCGCGCACGGGCCTCGCGCGGTGCCCCACGCTCCCCGGCGGCACACGGCCCCCGTGTCGCCCCACGGGTACCTCCTCGGCCGGGCGCCGCCGGCCGCGACGAGCCACTCGTCGTCGGTTGGGAGGCGCCCGCCCTTCGCGGCGCAGTACGCCCGCGCGGTGGCGAGGTCGACCCCGCCCATCGCGCGCCCGGGGTCGCCGGCGTCGTAGAGCGCGGGTCGCGGCGCGAGGCAGGTCGGGCAAGCGAGCTCGTCCACCTGCGCCTCGAAGGCGTCCAGCCAAAAGCGTGCGGTATGCACGCGTCTGGGCCGCACGCGGCCCTCGGCCTCCCAGTCGGAGGGGCCCACGAGCACGTCGGTCTCGGGGATCGCGACGCGCCGTGGCGCCCCCACGCACCCCCGTGGGCCGCGGGAGAGCGGCGCGGGGCACGGCGCGTCACCGCCGCCCCCGCCGCACGGGCCGTTCGCCGCCGCGCAGCAGCGCGCGCCCCGGGGAAAGAAGCCACGGCCGCACGTGGCGCCCGGGGCAGGGGAGTGCCCGACCGCGACCACCACCGCGAGGCCGAGGGCCGCGAGCGATCCGACGCCCACGCCCACGAGCCGCGGGCGCGGGACCCGCGCCGCGGGGGTGGTGGGCGCCGTAGGCGGCGCGGGCGCGGTCACGCCTCGTCGCGCACGCCGACGCGCAGCTCTCCGATGCCGTCGATCGCCACCACGAGCTCGTCGCCCGCGACCAGCGGGCCCACGCCCTCGGGCGTGCCCGTCACCAGGAGATCGCCGGGCTCGAGGGTCATGACGTGGCTCATCGCGCTGAGCAGCGTGGCCACGGGGAACACCATCTGCGAGGTGCGCCCCGACTGCCGGAGCGCGCCCGAGACGACGCAGCGCACGCCCAGATCGCGCGGATCGAGCTCGGTCTCGAGCCACGGCCCGGTGGGGCAGAAGGTGTCGAAGCCCTTCGCCCGCGTGAACTGCACGTCCCTCCGCTGCAGGTCGCGGGCGGTCACGTCGCAGACGCACGTGTACCCGAAGACGTACCCGAGCGCGTCCTCCGGCGACACGCGCCGCGCGCGCCGCCCAATCACGACGCCGAGCTCGGCCTCGTGCTCCACGCGCTCGCTGGCGCGCGGCCGCACGACCTGCTCGCCCGGCCCGATGACCGCGGTCGGGGGCTTCAGGAACAGCAGCGGCTCCTTCGGCACCTCGTTGCCGAGCTCCTTCGCGTGCGCGGCGTAGTTCCGGCCTACGCACACCACCTTGGAGGGCCGGACGGGCGCGCGCAGCTCGGCCGGGGCCCAGCGCACCCGCCGCTCGCCGAGCACGCCGCCCTCGAACGGCGAGCCTTCGAAGGCCGTCGCCCAGGCGTCGTCGTCGAGCCGATAAAACGAGGGTCCACTTCCTTGGTCGAGCACCGCGACGCGCATCGCCTCGGTGTACCAAATCGCGCGGCCGAGGACACGCGCCGCTGGTCGCCGAGCGTGTCGCGCCCTATGTCGGCCCCGCCGCGGCCCGACACGGTTGCTTTTCCCGCGCCGTCCGTGCGCAAGTGGCGCGCGTTCGGCAGGGCCGTCGCCCGGGTCGACCGCCTCCAGGAGCCCCGTCTTGCCCACCTCGCGCACCCTGAGCCTCGCGTTCTCGCCCGACAGCGACGACATCTTCATGTTCTTGCCGCTGCTCCGCGGCCACATCGACACCGAGGGGTTCACCTTCCGACACACCCGCGCCGACACCGAAACCCTCAACGATCTCGCAGCGAAGGGCGAGGTGGACGTGCTCGCCCTCAGCGTCGCCACCTACGCGCGGCTCGCCGACACCTACGCCCTCATGCGGAGCGGCGCCTCTGTCGGCCGTGGCTACGGCCCGGTGCTCGTGTCGCGCGAGGGTGGGCCGCTCGAGGCCTACCGAGGCAAGCGCATCGGCATCCCCGGGCACGGCACGACCGCGGCCATGGTGCTGCGCCTGCTGCTGCCCGAGTTCACGCCGGTCGTGGTCCCCATCGCGCCGTACGCGAGGTCGTTCGAGGCCCTCCGCGGGGGCGAGGTGGACGCCGCCGTGCTCATCCACGAGGGCCGCCTGCTCTACGAGCGGGAGGGGTTCGCCCTCGTGCGCGATCTCGGAGAGGGGTTCGCCGCGCTCACCGGCCTGCCGCTCGCCCTCGGCGGGAACGCGGTCCGCCGCGGCCTCGGCGCCGAGACGATGAGGCGCGTCGCGCGGCTCTGCAAGCGGTCGATCGCGTGGGCGCTCGCGAACCGGGAGGCGATGATGGACGCCCTCCTCGAGGACGAGTCCCGCGGCGATCTCGCGCTCGACCGCGGCCTGCTCGACCGCTACCTCGCGATGTACGCCAACGCCGACACCCTGGAGGCCCCGGATGACGTGCGGCGGGGGATCGTCGAGCTCTTCACGCGCGCGCACGCGGCGGGCCTGCTCGGCGCCGTCCCCGACGTCACCTTCGCCGACGACGACTGAGCCGCGCGCTGAACGTTTGTCGCCCCTCGGCGCCGGTCGGCAGCGAGATCTTGCGCGGTCGCCGCCGCACCGTACACTGCCTCCGGGGGCTGGCCGTGTGTCTGCCTCGCCCCGCAGGAGTTCCATGATTCGTCGCCTTCGCTTCGCCTCCGCGCTGTCCGCGTCTCTCGTCGTGGGCACGCTGGCGGCGCTGCCCGCGTGCGCCTCCGACCCCGGCCCCGAGGCGCCCCGCGTGGGCACGACGACCCACGCCATCCAGGGTGGCAGCCTCGACTCCAGCAACCAGTACACGTTCAACGTCGGCGTCTGCGCCGGCGGTCGCGGCAACTGCCGGGGCGTGTGCTCCGGCACGCTCATCACGCCGAACCTCGTGGTCACGGCGCGCCACTGCGTCGACAACGCCCCCGACCAGATCGACTGCACCAGCGGCGAGGGGTTCGGCGGCCAGACCACGTCCACCAGCCAGATGTTCGTCACCACCTACGCGCAGATGGTGGGCCAAAGCACGCAGGGCTGGCACTCGGTCAAGCAGATCCTCCGCCCCTCGGTGAACGCTCCGTGCGGCGCCGACATCGCGCTCCTCGTGCTGAACGACCGGGCCACCGAGGCCTCCGTCGCCGTCCCCGCGGTGCAGTCCGCCATGTGGGACCGCTCCCGCTACGGCGCCACCCTCCAGGCGATCGGCTACGGCGTGACCTCGTTCGGCGGCAACGACTCGGGCGTCCGTCGCTACCGCCCCGACGTGCCCATCTTGTGCATCCCCGGCTCGCCCAACAACAACTACCGGGAGTCCTGCCCCACGTCGTTCCCGGAGAACGAGTTCATCGGCGGAGACGGCGTGTGCCCCGGCGACTCGGGCTCGGGGGCCATGGACCAGGCCTCGCTCGCCACCGGGACGCCGATCGCCCTCGGCGTCGTGGTGCGCACGAGCCAAGACGGCGCGGACTGCAAGGGCAGCGCGATCACGCGGATCGACAAGTGGCGCGACTTCATCGTCGCCGGTGCGCGCACCGCCTCGGCCAACTGGACGCTCTACCCCGAGCCGAGCTGGACCACGTTCGTGGCGCCGCCCCCCGTCCCGCCGCCGCCGAGCGGCACGGTGGGCGCCAAGCAGCTCGGCGAGGGCTGCAAGCTCATCGTCGACTGCGAGTCGCGCCTCTGCAAGAACCGCCCGGACGACGGCTCGTTGGTCTGCTCGCAGGCGTGCAGCGCCTCGAAGGCCTGCCCGTCGGGGTACGAGTGCGTGGACAAGTTCTGCTTCACGCCGTCCGCGCCCGAGGCGCCCGCGCCCGCGCCCTCCACGCCGCCCGCGCCC
>CAZHGG010000331.1:0-6712 GCA_964531755.1 uncultured Polyangiaceae bacterium | reverse complement strand
GAGCTCGTCGAAGGAGGGGAGGGGCGCGAGGGCCTGAAAAAAGCGCTGCAGCCAGCCCATGCCCGGGTCTCGGCTCAGAGCTCGGTGCGGACGCTGCAGCCCGCGCCCGTCACCTTGAGCGTGCGCCCCTCGAGGGTGACGACGGGCGGCTTCTTGTCCTCGCCCGGCGCGCGCACGGTCGCCGCCAGCTTCTTCTTCGCGACGTCGAAGATGGCGACGGCCAAGGACGCCGGGGCGGTCCCGCAGGCGGACGTGACGGGGACGTCGTTCGGCCCGCAGTCGCCGAGCTCGTCGCCGTTCGCGCCCGCGCAGACGGGGACGCGCATCCCGGTCTCGTTCTCGAACTTGAGCATGCGCAGCCCGCCGGACTCGGTGATCACGAGCTTCTCCTCGCCGCCGCACGGCAGGTCGTAGCGCTCCGAGAGCGCCTCCTTGCCGATGAGGTAGCCGCCGTCGACCTTGAGCACGGGGTGGAATGCCCAGTTCGTGGTCTCGGCCTCGGTGCTGAACGACAGCACGTCCTCGCAGTGCCCCGCGGGCGCGCGGGTGCAGAGGCGCTCCTTCGCGGCGGCCTCGGTGCCGAGCTTGGAGTCCGCCGAGGCCCGCGGGTCCGCCGAGCGCAGCGCCTCGTAGGCGGCCGCCCAGGTGTTCGCGACGAACGTCGCCTCGGTGCCGACCGCGACCACCGCCTCGCACGCCCCGCCGGGCGAGAGCTTCGCCGCGGCCGCCTTCGTGGGGTTCAGCGCGTTCGACCGCGCGAAGCTCGCCTTCGCCTCGTCCGCGCGGCTGAGCTTCTCGGCGACGAGGCCGTGGTTGAAGTGGATCTGCGCGAGGAGCTTCGGGTCCTTCGTGCGCGACTCCGCCTCGCGGAGATCGGCGCGCGCCGCGTCGTACTTGCCGGCGAGCAGGCGCGCGTAGCCCCGCTCTGCGAGGGCCCGCGCGTCGCCGGGGAGGGCCGCGAGCGCCGCGTCGAACCCCGCGACCGCGGCGTCGTAGCGCTTCGCGAGGGTCTCGGTGCGCCCCTTCTTCAGGCCGTCGGCGTAGGCCCGGGCGACCGATTTCTCGATGACGACCTTGCCCTTCGGGACCTTGGTCTCGACGCGGGCGGAGGGCGCGGCCGTGGCGGTGGCGCTCGGCGCCGGCGGGACGGTGGGCCCCGAGCTCGCGGCGTCTGCGCCCGAGCTCGGCGGCGCAGGCTTCGTGCAGGCAGCGGCGAGCGCGCACGCCAACAGCGCGCTGGCGAGCGAGGTGAAGTACGGAGCCGAAGTCGGGCGGGGGAGCAGGCGCATCGTCGCAGGTTTTCATTTGGTGGCGCGCGCCGGAAGCGAAATGCGAGCGCGCCCGCGGCGCGGGGCGAGGGGGCCCGCGCGCCGCCGAGATGCGCTATGAGCGAGCCATGCGCGTCTCTGTCCTCCAGCTCTCGAGCCAAGCCCGCGTCGACGACAACCTCGCGCGCGTCGCCCACTGGGTGGGGCGCGCCGCCTCGGAGGGCGCCGAGCTCGTCGCCCTGCCGGAGAACTTCGCGTTCCTCGGCGGCGGCGACGCGGAGGACGACGCGCGGAAGCAGGCGGCGGCGGAGTCGCTCGACGACCCGCGCGGCCCGATCGTCTCCACGCTCCGCGAGCTCGCGCGCGCGCACGGCGTGGCCATCGTCGGGGGCGGCATGCCCGAGCGGAGCCCCGATCCGGCGAGGCCCTACAACACGTCCGTGTGCTTCGATCGCGAGGGGACGCTCGTGGCGCGCTACCGAAAGGTGCACCTCTTCGACGTGTCCCTCGCGGACGGCACCGAGCTCCGCGAGAGCCGCGGAACGCTCGCAGGCGCCGAGCCCTGCGCCGCGCCGCTGCTCGGCCAGGTGCTGGGCATGACCGTGTGCTACGACCTGCGCTTCCCGGAGCTCTTCCGCCGGCTCGTCGATCTGGGCGCCACGCTCGTCACCGTGCCGGCGGCGTTCACGCTCACCACCGGCAAGGACCACTGGCACGTGCTGCTCCGCGCGCGCGCCATCGAGAACCAGGTGTTCGTGCTCGCGCCCGCGCAGCACGGCGCGCACGGCGGCGGCCGGCGCACGTACGGCAAGAGCCTCATCGTCGACCCGTGGGGCGACGTGCTCGCGCAGGTGGGCGAGGGCGAGGGCGTCGCGACGGCCACGCTCGACTTCGGGTACCTCGCGAGGGTCCGCGCCTCGCTCCCGTGCCTCGAGCACCGGCGGCTCTAGCGGCGCGGCTCAGGGCTCGAGCGGCTCCCCCGCGGGCACGTGCCGCATCGCCACCGAGTTCATGCAGTAGCGCTGCCCGGTGGGCGGCGGGCCGTCGGGGAAGACGTGCCCGAGGTGCCCGTCGCACCCCGCGCAGCGCACCTCGGTGCGCACCATCCCGTAGGCGTGGTCCTCGATCGTGGTGAGGTTCTCGGGCGCGATCGGCCTCGTGAACGACGGCCAGCCGGTGCCCGACTCGAACTTCTCGCCCGAGGCGAAGAGCGGCGTCCCGCAGCCGGCGCACACGTACGTGCCCGGCTCGTGCGTGCCCAGGAAGCAGCCGCTGCCGGGCCGCTCGGTGCCGTGCCGTCGGAGGACCTGGTAGGCCTCGGGGGAGAGGCGCGCGCGCCACTCCTCGTCCGAGAGAATGAGCTTCTTCGTCATGCCGCGAGTGTAACGGCACCCGCGCCCTCCCGCGAGCGGAGCGCGGCGCCCGGAGCTCTGCCGTGGTCGCGCCGCAGCCCGCGCCGGCGCCTTGGCGGTTCGAGAACGGCCCCCGGTGAACTACGGTGGCGCCATGCGCTACGAAGGTCGCCTGTATCGCCCGCCGTCGGAGGCCGACTCGCTCATCGTGCAGGCCACGATCGGCTGCTCGTGGAACCACTGCACGTACTGCGACATGTACAGCGACAAGACCTACCGCGTGCGCGACGCGGCGGAGGTGCGCGAGGATCTCGAGCGGGCGGCTGCGGCCTTCGGCGACGACGTCGAGAAGCTCTTCGTCGCGGACGGCGACGCGCTCGCCATGCCCATGGAGAGCTGGCGCTCCCTCCTCACGACCGCGCGGGCCGAGCTGCCGCGCCTGCGGCGCGTCTCGTGCTACGCGATGGCGCGCAACGTGCTCGCCAAGACCGAAGAGGAGCTCACCGAGCTGCGCGCCCTCGGCCTCCGTGTGCTGTACATAGGCCCGGAGTCGGGGGACGACGCGACCCTCAAGCGCATCGCCAAGGGCGACGACCACGAGGCGCACGTCGAGGCGGCCGCGCGCGCCCGCCGCGCGGGACTCGCGCTCAGCGTCATCGTCCTCCTTGGCGTGGCGATGGAGCGCTCCGACGCCCACGCCCGGGAGACCGCGCGGCTCGTCACGCGCATGGACCCCGAGTTCGTGGCGGCGCTCACCGTCACCGTGGTGGCCGGCACGCCGCTCGCGACCCTCGCGAAGCGCGGGCGCTTCGCGGTGCCGGAGGTGCCCGCGCTCCTCGGCGAGCTGCGCACCTTCCTCGAGCACGCGCGGCCCACCCGGGCGGTATTTCGCACGAACCACGCGTCGAACTACCTGCCGCTCGGGGGCGAGCTCCCGCGGGATCGCGACCGCATCCTCGCGGTCATCGACGCCGCCCTCGCGGGTCGCGTGCCGCTGCGCCCCGAACGTCACCGCGGGCTCTGACGGCCGCGTGTAGGGCGATGTCGGCGGGGCCGCCGCGCCCACCCCGCGCGCGCCCGTGTACACTCGCGCCGGATGACCCTCCCACGGTCGCACTACGACCTCGTCGACCCGGCCCCGCCTCTCGCGGAGGAGACCGCCGCGGTGCGCGCGCTGCTCGTCGCCCGGGGGCTCGACGCGGACGACGACACCTGCGCCCTGGGCGGGCTGCTCTGCGCGGCGTACCCGGCCGTGCGGCGCGCCATCGAGGCGCAGCCCGACGATCTCGCGTACGTGGCGCGCTCTGGGCTCACGCTCCGGCGCGACGCGGCCACGCTCGATCGCCTCGCGCGCGAGGCGTGCCCCACGCTCGACGACGAGGACGGCGTCCGGCGGGGCCTGCGCGTGTTCGCCCGGCGCGAGAAGCTGCGCGTCGCGGCGCGCGAGCTGTTCCCGACCCTCGGGGACGTGGACGTCGCCGCGCGCGAGCTCTCCGACCTCGCGGACGTGTGCGTCGCGCTCGCGGTGGAGGAGGCGGTCCGGTGGGCGACGCGGCGCTTCGGGGAGCCGCGGGGCGCGCACGGGGATCCGTGCGGCTTCACCGTGCTCGGGATGGGCAAGCTCGGCGGCCAGGAGCTGAACGCCGGCAGCGACGTGGACCTCTTGCCGTTCTACGAGACCGACGACGGCGAGCTCGTGCGCGACGGCGTCGCGACCGACGTGACGCTCCACGAGTTCTTCACGCGCGTGACCCAGCGCTTCACCGCGACGCTCGACGACGCCACCGAAGACGGCGTGGTGTGGCGGGTCGACCTTCGCCTCCGCCCGGAGGGCTCGCGCGGGCCGCTCGTCAACTCCCTCGGGGCGGCCGAGCGCTACTACGAGAGCTGGGGCCGCACCTGGGAGCGCGCGGCCCTCCTCCGCGCGCGCGAGGTCGCGAGCTCCGGCGCCCCGGGCTTCGGCGCGCGCCTCTTGGCGGCGCTCGCGCCGTTCGTCTGGCGCCGCGTCGTGAACCCCGCCATCGCCGGCGAGATGGCGCAGCTCGTGGTCCGCGCCCGGTCGGAGCTGTCCGCCGATCCCGATCGCGATCTGAAGCACGGCGTCGGAGGCATCCGCGAGGCGGAGTTCTTCGTGCAGTCGCTGCAGCTCATCTGGGGCGGTCGGGACCCGCAGCTGCGCGCGTCGTCGACGCTGAAGGCCCTCGTGCGGCTGCGGTCGCGGGGCCTCGTCACCGAGCGGGAGGCGCGCGACGTGCGGGACGCCTACCTCACCCTCCGCCGCGTCGAGCACCGCGTGCAGAACGCTACTGCGCTCCAGACCCACGAGCTCCCGCGCGGCCCCACGCTCGAGGTCATCGCGCGGAGCCTCGGCTACGAGGACGCCGCGCGCTTCGAGGTCGACCTCGCGGCCACGCGCGCCCGGGTCGCGCGGCGCCTCGCGTCGGTCGTCGTCGCCGACGAGGGCGCGAAGGACTCCGAGGAGGTCGCTCGGCTCTACGCGGCGCTCGACTCGGGCGACGAGGAGCGGGTCCGCGAGGCGCTCCCGCCGGGCTTCGGGCTCGCCCCCGATCTGCCGCGGCACCTGCTCGCGCTGGCGAGGCGCCGCGACGATCCGCTAGGGGCCGCCACGCGCGACGGCTTCCCCGTGGTCGCCCGCGAGACCGTGCGCGCGCTCTCGGAGGCGGGCGATCCCGAGCAGGCTGCGCGCCTCTTGTGCGGGTTCTTCTCGCGCCTGCGCACGCCGGGCGTGTACGTGCGCGCGCTCGCGTCGGACGTGCGGGTGCTCTACCGGCTCGTCGGCCTCTTCGGCGCCAGCGCGTTCCTGGGCGGCTTCCTCACCGGCCACCCGGAGCTCGTCGACCGTTTGCTGTTCGTCAAGGGCGTGCCCACCCCGGAGACCGCGCGCGCCGAGGTGCGCGACGAGCTCGCGAGCCTCACCGCGGACGAGCTCCACGAGGATCCCACCCACGCGAGCGTCGGCGCGCTGCGCCGCGTGAAGAGCCGCGTCACCATGGAGGTCGGCCTCGCCGAGCTCTCGGGCGAGCTCAGCTCCCGCGACGCGCAGCGGGTGCTCACGGCCGTCGCCGAAGAGACCCTCGAGAGCGCCGTGCGGCTCGCGCTCCCCGATCGCGGGCTCGACGGGGGCCTCGTGGTCGTCGGCATGGGCAAGCTCGGCGGTCGCGAGATCGGCTACGGGTCGGACCTGGACATCTTCTTCGTCTACGAGGCGAGCGGCGACGACGAGGACGCCGCCGAGCGCTACGTGAGGGCGGCGCAGCGCGTGCTCCGGCTCGTGAGCATGCCGCAGGGCGACGGGCCGGGGTACGAGCTCGACACGCGCCTCCGCCCCTCGGGCAACCACGGGCTGCTCGTCGTCTCGCTCGAGGCGTTTCGCCGCTACCACGCCGAGCGCGAGGGTCGAGATCCGGAGGCCGCCGACTGGGAGCGCCAGGCCCTCTTGCGCGCCCGGCCGGTGGCGGGCGACGCCGCGCTCGGGGATGCGGTGATGGCGATCGCCACGCAGGCCGCGTACGAGCGGGGCGCGCCCGAGGCCGCGCGCACCCAGCACTTGCGTCTGCGGATGGAGCGCGAGCTCGGCCGGGAGCGGCGAGGGGAGGGGCCGCACCGGATCGACCTCAAGTTCGGGTACGGTGGGCTCGTCGACGTGGAGTTCGCGGTGCAGTACCTGCAGATGACGCACGGGCGGGATCCCTCGGTCCGGACGCCCGAGACCGAGCACGCGCTCGACGCGCTGTCCGCGGGCGGCTACCTCGACCCGCACACCGCCGCGGTGCTGCGCGAGGGCTACAGGAGCATGCGAGCCCTCGAGCAGGCGCTCCGCGTGTCCACGGGCACGGCCGCGACCGTGCTCGAAGAAGGGCAGCCCACGCTCCCGCTGCTCGCGCGCCGGCTCGGCATGCGCGACGGTCCCGCCGGGACCGCGTCCCAGGCGCTCTTCGCGCACGTGCGCGCGCTGAACAAGGACGTGCGCGCCGCGTACCTCGACGTGCTCGCGCGCCGCCCGGCTGCCGGGGGCTCGTCGTGAGCGCGCGGCGCCTCCGCGGCCCGCTCCTCTGGCTCGCCGCGGCGCTC
>CAZHGG010000330.1:0-6713 GCA_964531755.1 uncultured Polyangiaceae bacterium | reverse complement strand
GCCCCCCCGTGGTCGGGCCTCGGGGGGGGGTCCGTGGGGGTGTGGTACCGGTGCGAGTTCCCGCCCTCTCGCCGTAACCGGGGAAGCTCCGCTCGCGCCCTGCGATGAACACAGCGCCGTCGGGGGTCGCGATCCACGACTCCCACGACACGCCCTCGGGCACGCGGGAGAACGGAGAGAGGCGCGCCTTGAACTTCTTCCTGTCGTTGCGCGCTCTCTCCGCCTCTGGGCTCTCCGAGGGCTTGCCGCGCCACTCCGTCGGCGCCGCGCGGTCTGCCTGCGGGGGCGCGGCAGGGCGGGCGACGAGCACGATCCGCAGACCATCGGGGCACAGCGCCAGCAACCCGGCCTCCACGAGTCTTCCTACGACCGCGGCACCCTCGGCGCCGAGAGCGCGACCCCACGCAGCGACGTCGGCCTCGCCCGCCCTGCGCTCGACATGCACGGTGGCCCCGTCTGGCGACACGCCTGCCACGAGGGACAGGTGATGGAGGACGCCGCGCTCCGCCCATGACAGCGGGCGCACCCGCAGGTCGTGCAGCAGCGCGAGAGAGACCGGGCCGTAGGGCGTCATCCCGCAACCTCCGCACTTCGCCGCGCCATCGTCTCGATCTGCCGCTCGAAGCGCAGCGTCAGGGTCACATGGGTGTTCCGCAGCGCGAACCTGACCGCGAACGTCGGAAGTCGCGGGTCGTCGTCATCCACGAGCGCGCGGTCGAGCAGGTCGCGCACCCGCGCGAGGCGCGCTGGGATTCCGGTGTCTGCCGCTGTGACGCCCCAGAACGCGCACGCGTCCGGGAGGGTGATGGGCTGCCCCCGCGTCCACTTCCTCGCCGCCTCCGTCCGTGCGAGGCGCCAGAGCTCCGCGGCCTCCGCCTCGGACACCTCGGCGCGCGCCTTCGGTGGCGGTGGTGGCATCGACGCGGCCCGTGGTGCGCGCCGCACCGCGGACGCTTCGAAGGGAACGTCTTCGGGCTCTGGCCCCGGCGTCTCGACCACGGGCGGTGGAGGCTGAAGCGCGCGGAGCTCTTCGAAGAGCTCCGCCGCCGCCTTCCGCGCGACCCGCAACCCAGCGGGCCGCACGCGGTAGGTGTTCGTGGCCACCCGTGCGATCCATCCGAGGCCGACGAGGCCCTCGGGGCCGACGAGCTTCGCGAGCACGCGGTTTGAGTCGGCGTGCTGCGGGTGCCCCGCGAGCGCGAACGACTCAGGCCAGCGTCGCCAGCACTCGACGATGAGGTCGCCCACGGCGACGTCGCGCGCGGTGCCGCTGCCCAGAACCACGGCGGCCACGAGGATCTTGCGGCGAACGGTCAGGTCGCTCACGACAGGCCCTTCCCGCACCCGGTACCAGGCGCGCACGCGTACCACTTGGACGCACACGTCCACGTCGTCGTGATCTGGCCGCACCACGAGCATCGCCGCGTGACGATCCGGCGCACGGTGGCGATGGCGAGGCGCATGCGAGCGGCGACAGAGCCGACATCGCGCGAGCGGGAGTACTCGCGCAGAACCGCACGGCGCGTGGAGGGGTGAAGCGCCATCACCGCCCCTCCCGGCCCGCGGCGTTGTCGTCGAACCACGCGAGGAAGAGCAGGCAGCAGACCGCGTGCGCGAGGTGCGGCAGACCGCTCTCCGGGTCGTTGCGCTCGCCGCGGTGCCACGCGAGGAGGTGCCGCATCGCAGCGTTGAAGTACCGCACGCGCGCGTTCGGAACGCGCTTCCAGTTGTCGACCTCGTACTTGCGCGCGCCGAAGGCGAGGACGTCGACCACGTGCCCGACCTGCGCCCACGGCAGGAGCGACCACCGGGGCTTCGCGTCGTCGTGTTTGACGCCGGGCTCGTTCACCGGCTCGGTGATCTCCGACGGGGTCTGCCGTTCCGTGGCATTCGATGTGACAGGGGCATCGTTCACGAGACTCCTCCAAGCGGAAGCTGTTCGATGGGGCGGGGCTTCGCGCGCGCCGAGCGTCCTGGTTTCGCGGCTTGCGCGAGCATCTCGACGACCCGCTGCCGCATCAGGGGCAGGTAGTCGGGCTGTGCGTCGATCAACGTCGAGTCGCGACCGAGCAGGTGCGCGACGACGCCGCTGGTGCCCGAACCGCCGAACGGATCGAGCACGCGGCAGGGCACCGGGCGCGCGAGCGGGCACGCGCAGCCCAGCTTCCAGCCGGCGCAGACACGCGGGTGATGGACGCCTGTGACCATGGCGCCGTTCGCGCCCTGTCGGCTGAGGATGCTTGTGTGCTTCCGTCGGCTTCCGCCCGTGTGTACCGGCTCGCCCCTCGCGAGGATGCGCTGCCACGGCGCCCCGCAGGCGGGGCAGCAGCCAACCTCCGAGGTTCCTGCGACGATGCAGCGGCGCGCCAGCTCCACCGGGAAGGTCGCGAAGTGCGCTCCCGTGAAACGCCCGACAGGAATCGTCCAGACGTCACGGGGGTGGGCGGTGTCGCCTGCCCACGGGATGCTCGCTCCTTGGTGGCTCGAAGGGCGTCCTCGATCGGGCCCGTAGACGCGTGCAACGTTGCCCGATCGGGACGAACGCGCTGGCGTCGCGATGGCGAGCGCGTCGAAGTAGTACCGGGGCTCGCGCGTGAGGACGAACACGACCTCGTGGGCCGTCGTCATGCGGTCGCGCACGGAGTCGGGCTTGGCATTCGGCTTCACCCACGCGACCTCGTTGCGGACAAACCACCCGTCGGCCTGCAGCGCGTCGCACACCGCCGAGGGAGCGCGGATCAGTTGCTTCGCGGGCAGTCCGCCCGTGACGCGCGCGCCGTGGCAGCGGCCCTTCCACGATGCGGGCACGTGCGGCCCTTCAGTCGTCGTCGGCTTCCTCGGTGCCGTGGTGCCCGACGAGAAGCCCGCGCCAAGGTTGAGCCACAGCACCCCGTCGCGCCTGAGCACGCGCCGCAGTTCGCGGGCGACAAGCACGAGGTGACCGACGTAGGCCAGCATCGAAGTCTCGTGCCCCAAACAACAGGTCGTCGCGGGCACGGTCACCTCGGGCAGGTCGAACCGAGGCCGATAGGTCACCGTGGGCCACGCCGTGGGCACCACACCGTAGTCGCGTGCGTCGAGGTACGGCGGGCTCGTCACGATGCAGTGAAACGTCTCGTCAGCGACGCCGCGCAGGACGGCGAGCACGTCCCCCGTGAACACCCGCACCAGATCGGTGAGCGCCTCGGACGGTGGCGTGAGCAGCGGCGCGTTCACCCGGCCCTCCGTTGCGCCGCGGCCTGCGCCTCCTCGCCGACCTTCCCGCGCAGCCTCGCCAGCCCGGCCAGTTCATCCGCGCGCTCGTTGCCCGCGATGCCACTGTGGCCCTTCACGTGCTCGAACGCGACCGGGCGCCCGCGCAGTGCCGTGCGCACGAGCCTGATCAGCTTCGCGTTGGCGGCGCCGTCGTACGGCTCTCGCGGTGCGGTGAGGGCGCCGATCGTGTACTCCGAGTCGCTCCGCACGACGAGCGGACGTGCGCGCAGCTCGGGCGCGTCGGTGATGGCGAGCGCGACGCGGACGGCGCTGAGCTCGGCGTGACGACGCGCGCCGTAGCCCACGAGCGCGCCCACCGTGAGCCCGGCGACGAAGGCGAGGGCCGCGAGGAGCAGCGCGGCGGCCTGCTCGGGAGAGCGCTTCACGCTGCGCACGGCGCGCTCCCTTCCGTCGGCGCTTCGCGCGCGGGCGGGTGCCGTGGCGTGCAGCGGGGGAGATCCTCGGTGCAGCCGCATCCGCGGCACATCGCGCAGCGCGGGGGCACCGACTGCTCCTCGGCGCGGGCGCGGCAGCGCGGACACGAACAGCGGCGCTTCATGACGCCCTCCTGAAAAGCTCCGGTTCGAACTTCGGGTACGGGAGCGAGTCGCCCGCGTCGCGGCGGGCCCCGCGGCTGAGCGGGAACACGTAGCGGTGGTTGCCTGGGTGCGGCCTCGATCGGGTGATGCGTCGGCGCTCGGCACGGAGCCACACGCGCAGGTCTTCGCCCGGGAGGGGGGCCCGCGCGCCCTCGGCCACGAGCTGCGCGACGGCGTAGCGCACGCCCCTCTCGCCCTTGCGGATCTTCGACGCCGCGCGGTTGTTGAACTCCCGCCCGTCGGCCAGGAGGTACTGCGTCTTGCGCGACGCGCGGCCGGTGTAGACCGCGTTGAGCGCCTGGTAGACGGTGCCGATGTGGCCCTTGAAGACCAGGTTGCCCGCGACGTCGGTGCGCGGCTCGGGGTCGCTGTGGCTCACCACGCCCGCGAGGCCTTCGCGCCCGAGCACATCGAGGCAGCGCCGCACGAACCAGCTCTCCGCGTTGGCGAGCACCCGATCGAGCAGCACGAGCCTCCCCAGCTCCGTCGCGTCACCCTTCCGCCACGGTCGCAGCGAGCCGTAGTTCGTGGGCGTGGTGAAGAGCAGGACGCCGACGAGGTCGCCGCGCTCGAAGAGCCCGAAGCGCCGCTCGACCGGGGGCGCGGAGCGGCTGTAGTGGTGGCGCTTGACGAACGCCACAGGCGTCGCGTCGTCGAAGAGCTCGGCGACCTCGTGCGTGCGTGGGTCGAAGGGCTCGCGCGCGGGACGGTAGACGCCGCGCTGCTCACGCCACCGCTGGCAAACGCTCGTGATCACGTCGACATCCCTCCCGCGTCCGTGAGGTCGAGCACCTCCGACGCGCTCCGCCATCCCAGCTCCGTGCGGTCGAGGTCGTACACCTCGCCGTGCGGCACGATCGGCGACCACGCCGAGTCGCAGAACACCCGCCAGTGCCACACACCGTGGCGGAGTCCCGCTCGGCTCTTCGGGCTCTCGGCCCAGACCGCATGCATGCGGTCTCCGAAGAACGCTCGCACCCAGCGCTCGACGAGGATGCGATCAAGGTCAGGCGGCGAGACGGATACGCCGCGCGCGTCGACGAGACCGGCGCCCGCGTTGAGCGGGGAGATCGAAAGGTGCTCGCAGCGTTCGTAGTCGGGGTTCCTAAACCACCCGCACGAGTGCATCCCCGCGTCGCGGGTGAAGATCAGGAGCGCCCCGGTCTTGACGTCGACCACGCGGCACGACGCGATGTAGCGACCGGCCTCGGGCGTCTCGCGGCCGTCGAACACGCCAAAAGTGGCTCGGCGGCGCAGTTCTCGGGCCACCCGCGCGAAGTGGGCCTCCATGTCGAGAGCATCGACACGACGCAGCGCTGCGCGCCGCTGTTGGCGACTTGGAACCATCACGACCGCACGCCCCGCAGCGCAGCGACCAGGGCGTCACGCACCATCGTCGGCACGACCTCCGCGACGATTTCCCGCACGCGTGCCTCCGTCACGACGCCGTCGAGCAGCTTGCGCAGCTCCACCGTCAGCGCGTCGGCCGGATCGAGCGCCGCACGCTCAGGCGTCGTCGCCTTCCTCTTCGCGGATGGACTCGTCGCGGGCTTCGTGGGCGCCTTCTCCGTGGGCTTCGCAGGCCGCTGCCCACGACGAGACGTCGGCGCCTCCGGCGGACGTGCCGTCGTGCCCTCCGCGACCGTGCGCGCGGCGACGGCAAGCGGTACGTCCCAGCGACCCGCGCGCGGCGGCTCCACGGCACGTGGCGGCGGAGGCGCAGCGAGAGCGCGCGGGCAGACCGTCAGGTGGTTCGGCGCGGCCTCGTCGCAGCCGTCGCAGAGGTCGACGAGTGCGTCGCGGCGCGGGGCGCGCTTCGGGCCGTCGGCGGGCTTCGCGGGCGGAGCAACGGGCGCCTCCACCGTCGCCACTTCGCCGCGGTGGTGCGCGTCGATGGCGCGACGGAGCGCCTCCACCTGCGCGCGCGACGTCCGCGGCGCGGTCGCGAGCACGACGCCGCCGCGCTCCGCCACGGCCGCCGTCGACATCCTGCTCAACACGCGGCGCGCGTCGGCGGAGTCGGGACACGTGCGCGTCTGCGTCGCAGCGCCGCGAACGATCTCCCAGATGGCGACGTCGCCGACGGTTGGCGCGGTGGGCACCTCGTCGCTCACGAGGCACCGCCCTTCGCAGCGACGTGGCCCCTCGTGACCACGCGCTGCCGCAGCCGCGCGAGCCACGCCGTCATCGCGGTGACGTGGGGCTCGCCGATCGCGATGAGCTGCGCCGCGAGCTCGTGGCCGATGTGCTCCACGGGCAGCGTCGCCGCCGTCGCGGTGATGACCCTGCCCATGGTGGCGAGCACCACTGCAACCTGGGCCTCGGGCGTGTCCGCGCCATAGGGTCGGTCGCCGTACGCGCGGTCGGACTCCGAGCGGAGCCAGTCGCGGAGCGGCCGCGGCATCCCTGGGTGATCTTCGATCCACCCAGGCACGTGGTTCGGGCGCGATTCCGACTCCCACGCCTCGACCGTGTCGTCGTCGACACCGAGGCGGTCAGCGAGGAAGGGGATGGAGTATCCGAGCACGCAGCGGCCGGTGCGCAGGCTGCGCTTGCGCGCGAGCGCGAGGTCGCGGGCACGGGGGGGTGCCGGAGGAGTCGCGCTCATTCCGGCTGCCCTCCAGCCTTCGCCGGTGCGACGTTCCGGGCATGAGGACGAGTGACGCCCATCGGCGTGCGCCACGGTGCGCGCGGGCTTTCGATCCAATCGGGCAGGTCGCCCACGTCTTGCGTGGGCTCCTCCGCGTCGCTGCTGCGCTGGTCGTATTCGGGCGTGCGCACCACGGCGGGCCCGTCGCAGCGCGCGAGCGCGGGAAAGCTCGCGTCGAGCTCCTCGCGCAGCGCCCTGGCGCGCACGAT
>CAZHGG010000329.1:1348-6718 GCA_964531755.1 uncultured Polyangiaceae bacterium | reverse complement strand
AGGTAGAAGCCGAGCTCGCCGTTGCCGCCCTCGGTGTACGAGTAGACCTCGCCCTTGGGCACCTTCGCGCCTTCCATGACCAGCTTGAAGTGCTGGATGGTCGCCTCGATGGTGGTGTACACGGCGTCCTTCGGCGGCAGCATGACCCGGGGGTCGTCGACCGACACCGGGCCCTCGTCGGGCATGCGGGCGCACACCTGCTCGATGATGCGCATCGACTGGCGGATCTCGGCGAGGCGCACGAGGAAGCGGTCCATCGTGTCGCCGCGGCGCCCGACCGGCACCTCGAAGTCGACCTCGTCGTACTTGAGGTACGGGTGCGCCTTGCGCACGTCGTAGTCGACGCCGGTGGCGCGGAGGCAGGGGCCCGTCCACCCGAGCGAGATCGCGTCGGCTTGGGAGATGACGCCGACGTTCTCGAGCCGGTCGATGAAGATGCGGTTCTTGAGGAGCATCTTCTCGCCCTCCTCGACGATGCTGAGCACCTTGCCGAGGGTGTGGGCGCACATCTCCTTGAACTTCGGGGTGGGCGGCGCGGCCATGCCGCCGATGCGGCCGAACGAGTGCGTGAGGCGCGCGCCGGTCTCCTCCTCGAGGATGTCCCAGATCATGTCGCGGGCCTTCACGAACCACAGAAACGGCGTAAACGCGCCGAGCTCCATGGCCATGGCGCCCGTGCACGTGAGGTGGTCCGAGACGCGCGCCAGCTCGCCCAGGGCCATGCGGTACCACTGGCAGCGGTCCGGCACGGCGATGTCGCAGAGCTTCTCCACCGCCAGCGCGTAGCCGACGTTGTTCAGCATGGGCGAGACGTAGTTCAGCCGGTCGGCGTACGGGAAGACCTGCGCCCACGTGCCGCGCTCGCACATCTTCTCGAAGCCGCGGTGGAGGTAGCCGATCTGGACGTCGACCTTGTCGATGGTCTCGCCCGAGAGCTCCACCACCATGCGGACGGTGCCGTGCATGGCCGGGTGCGACGGGCCCATGTTGAGCCGCATCGGCTCCGCGGGGAGCTCGAGCTCACCCTCCTCGAGATCGAGATCGATCGGCTCCATTTCAGTTCTCTTCCGAGCGGGTGTAGGTGCGACGTCCGAAGCTCATGCCCTCGTCGGGGCCGAACGGGGCGAGCTTCTCGAGCGGCAGGCCGGCCTCTTCCTCCGTGCGGTACTCGACGAGCGGCTGCGCCTTCTGCGCGGGGTAGTCCTTGCGGAGCGGGTGCCCGACGAACTCGGGGTACATCAGGATGCGACGCAGGTCGGGGTGCTCACGGAACACGACGCCGCTCATGTCGAAGGTCTCGCGCTCGAGCCAGTCGGCGGTCTTCCAGACGGGGGTGACGCTGTCGAGCTCGACGGTGCCGGCCGAGAGCTCGGCGTCGCCGATGCGGGTCTTGAGCCGCACGCGGTGCCGGCGCGAGATCGAGTAGAGGTGCGCCACCACCTCCATGCGCGGCAGGCGGTCGGGGAAGTCGACGCCGCACAGATCGGTGAGCATCTCGAAGGACATCGCCGGGTCGTCGCGCAAGAACTGGCAGACAGCGCGCCAGCTCTCCGGCGTGACCACCGCGGTCTCGTCGCCGTGCGACGAGTGGGTCTCGAGGATGGCCGCACCGAAGCGGGTCTTCAGGCGGTCGAGCACGAGCTGGCTCACGAGGCGGTCTCCTTCTGCGGCTTCTTCTTCCCGAGCGGCACGAGGTCCTTCAGCGGATCTTCGCGGGGCTTGACGATGCCCGGCGTGCGGTCGCCGCGGGCGATCTTGTCTTGCAGGAGCAGGAGGCCGTCCAGCACGCCCTCGGGCCGCGGCGGGCACCCGGGCACGTAGACGTCGCACGGGATGATTTTGTCGATGCCCGGCACGGTGGTGTAGTTGTCGTAGAAGCCGCCGCAGCTCGCGCAGGTGCCGAACGCCAGCACGTACTTGGGGTTCATCATCTGCTCGTAGATGCGGCGCAGCGCGGGGGCCTGCCGCTGGCTGATGGTGCCCACCACCCAGATGAGATCGGCCTGGCGCGGCGAGAAGCGCGGCGCCTCGGCGCCGAACCGCGACACGTCGAAGCGCGGGCCCGCGACCGACATGAACTCCATGCCGCAGCACGCGGTCACGAAGGGGTACTGGAAGAGCGAGTACTTGCGCGCCCAGTTGAGCAAGGCGTCGAGCCGCGTCGTCGCGAAGCCCGCCTCGCTGCCTTCGAGGGTCACTTGGGATTTGGCCACGAATTCCTCAGCTTTATCAAACGTTTCCGGAGATCGACGGGCGAGCGGCGGGCGCCAACCAGCTCAGTGCTCCCACTCGAGGGCGCCCTTCTTGACGACGTACACGAGCGCCACGACCACCACCGTGAGGAAGCCGAACATGCTCGCGAGCCCGATCCAGCCGAGGGACTTGAACTGGACGGCCCACGGGTAGACGAACACCGCCTCGATGTCGAAGACGATGAAGAGGATGGCGGTGAGGTAGTACTTGACCGAGAGCTTGAGGTGGTTGCCGCCGGAGCTCTCCGAGCCGCACTCGAACGGCAGGAGCTTCTCGCGGGTCTCCTTCATGCGGCCGCCGAGGAACGTGGCGCCGGTAAAGAAGAGGCTGGCGAGCAGCACGGCCACGCCGATCATCAGGAAGACCGGGGCGTAGAGGGCGAACACCGAGGTTGATTCGTTTGGCATCACGCAGCTTTCGGGGGTCGGGCGCGCGGGACGAGGTCCTCCCAGGTCCATCGCACCCTGCGTGTGTAGAAGCTTCGCCGCCGGGTGTCAACGCGACTTGGGGCTCGCCTCGGGGTCGATTTGGAGCGCCGCGGCCGAGCTTGACGGCGGCGGGCGCCCCCGGCACCGTCCGTGGATGGCCCTCCTCAAGATTGCGACCGTCGGCAACCCCATCCTGCGGGTGCCCGCCCGAGAGATCTCGCCCGACGAGCTCGCCACGCCGGAGCTCCAGGCGTTCCTCGACGACCTCATCGACACCATGCGCGACGCGAACGGCGCCGGGATCGCGGCGCCGCAGGTCTACCGGCCCATCGCCGCCTGCGTCATCGAGGTGAAGAACAACCCGCGCTACCCGTACAAGCCCAACATCCCGCTGACCGTGCTCATCAACCCGGTGCTCACCCCCCTCGGGGACGAGACCTTCCTGAACTACGAGGGGTGCCTCAGCGTGCCGAACCTGCGGGGCGAGGTCCGCCGCGCCGCGCGCGTGCGCGTGCAGGCGCTCGACCGGCGCGGCCAACCGCTCGACTTCGAGGCGGCCGGCCTGGCGGCGGGGACGTACCAGCACGAGGTGGACCACCTGCTCGCCACGCTCTTCCTCGACCGCGTGGAGGATCCCCGCTCGCTCGCCACGTGGACCGACTTCGAACGGTTCCACATGGAGGCCTTCGTGGCCCGCGCGAAGGACGTGGTGGCCCGCTACGGCAGCTGAGGCGCGAGCGGTCTCCTAGCGGCGCTCGAGGAGCAGCGCCTTCCACGCCGTGAGCGGCGGGCCGAGCTTGCCCTCCACGGCGCGGATCTCCTCGGCGAGGTCGCGCTCGGGCACCCCGGCCGCGAGGGCGTCGCGCAGGCACGCGTAGGCCGCGACGAACCGCCCGCGGCGGACGAACGCGCGGGCGAGCGGCGGCATCACGTCGGCCGGGCGACCGCCGAAGGCGATGGCGCGCCGGAGCGGGCCGATGGCCTCGCCCGGGCGATCGTTGACGATGAGGGCCTCGCCCAGGCGCCGGAAGAGATCCGCTGCCGCGATGCCCTCTTGCGCGTACTGGATGCCGATGCGGAAGACCTCCTCGGCCTGCTCGAGCTCGCCGAGGTGCACGCAGGCCGACCCGAGGAGCCCGAGGCCCTTCGCGATCATGGCGCGGGCCTCGGGGGCGAGCATCTGCCCCTCGGGCGTGCGCAGGAAAATCGCGAGCGGCGCCGGCCACGTGCCGAGGAGCGCGACGACCTTCGGCCACTCGCCCTTCCCGGCTGCGGCCTCGGCCTCGGCGACCTTGGAGAGATCGATCGCGTTGCGCGACCCGGTGGCGATCCGATCGAGCTCTTCGCGCACGGACGCGCGCACGCGCGCGCGAAACTCCTCGACCTCGAACACGTCGTCGTCGCCGTCGAGCGAGACGTGGAGCCGCGCGCCGGCGTCGGTGAGGACGAGGCTCTGAAGGGTGAAGCCGTACAGAGGCGCGAGGAGCAGGTAGCGCACGCCGATGTAGAGCTGGATCGCCTCCACGTCGGTCTCGCGCTCGGGGAGCACGGGGTGGCGCTCTTCCTCTACGAGGAGCGCGCCGACGAGGCGTCGCCGGAAGTCCGCCAGCGTGAGCCGCTGCGGCTCGAGATCGCCGTCGGCCTCGGCGCCACCGACGACGAAGTCGACGAGGGTCTGGTCGGGGCTGCGGCGATCGACCGTGAGGGCCGTGATGCGCGCGCCGACGATGATGGAGAACGCCAAGAACCGCTCGCCCACGATCTCGCAGAGCGCGTGAAAGCTCCCGATCCCCTCGCCGATGCGCTCGAACCAGCCGTCGGTGCGGAGGGCGTCGAGCGAGAACTCTTTTTTCGTATCGGCCATTGGTGCGGTGAGACGGGGTGAGACGAACTACGCTCGCACGATCGGCCACCGAAAGTCCACGTCTTCGCCTGGGGGACGCGCCATTCGGTGGCGCTCGGTCACGCGGGAACGATTTCGAGGCGCCGAGCGTGCGGCGTGGCGTGGCGGCACGCCGGCCGGACCGCGCAGCCTCCGCACACGGCCCCGTCGAACCGCTCGCGGCAACGCGTGGCCATGCCGAGGTGACACAGCGAGAAGTCGTATTTTGCAGGGTCGTGCGCGTCGAGAGTCGCGAGCGACGCGGTGATCTCCCGCACCGTCCGGCGGCCCGCGTCGGCCCGCGCGGTGAGCCCCAGGTTCCGGCTGAGCTTGAGGATGTGCGTGTCCACGGGGCACTCGAGGAGCGACGGGGAGAGCGACGAGCGCGTCCACACGCCGAGGTCGACGCCGTCGTCGGGGCGGATCATCCACCGGAGAAAGAGGAACAGCCGCTTGGCGCCGCCGCCCCGCCGCACATCGGGGAGCAGGTGCGCGGGACCTCGGCGCGCGGTCGGGCGGTCCAAGCCGCCCTCGCGGCGCACCTCGTCGACGAGGAACGCGAGCGCCTCCCAGGCCGTCGCGTCGCGCGGGCCCTCGGCCGCCGCGGCCCGCGCCAGCCCCTCGACGAAGACCGCCTCGAGGCTGCCGTAGCGCCGCTGGCACGCCCGCGCGCCGAAGAGGAGCCCGGCCACGTCCTCGCCGCGAAACAGGCGGTGCACGAAGCCCTCGAGGCGGCGGTCGAGCTCGGCGCGCGCCTCGGCGTGCGCCGCGGGGCGGTGGTCGAGCCGGTCGAGGACGTCGCGGATC
>CAZHGG010000329.1:0-1338 GCA_964531755.1 uncultured Polyangiaceae bacterium | reverse complement strand
TTCGCGCGGATCGTGGTGACGTTCCCGAAGGCCAGCGCGGAGGCCAGCAGGCCCACGAGCTCGCGCTCGTGCGGCGTCGCGAACGCGCGCACGTGCTCCACCGGATCGCGCGCGCGGCGCTCGGCCACTGGGCAGTCGGCGCGGACGCGGTCGAGCACCTCCCGCACGCGCTCGCGGTGCGCGCGCGAGCGCTGGACGAGCGGCGGCTGCGGGCCGGGCACGGCTAAAACCTGAACACTTCCGAGGGGTCACGGTGGAGCGGTGGCGCCGCCCGCGCCGCGAGCTCGGCGCGCTTGCGCAGCGCCTCGGCTTCGCGGAGGCGCACCTTGGCGAGCGTGAGCCAGCGGTCGTCGGCGGTCGCCTTGACCACGTACGTGCGGAGCGCGAGCTCCTGGCTCCGGCGGTGGGCCAGGGCCTCGTGCGCGTTCTGCGCTGCCTCTGCTTGCGCGCTCGCGCCGAGCGCGAGGTACCAGAGGCGCTCGTAGGCGGGCACGAAGAACACGTTCTTGTCCTGGCCGATGATCGCGAGGGCGGGGTCGAGCCCGAGGGCGCGGGAGGCGGCGGCGCGCGCGCGGCTCGCCTCGCGCGCGCGGTCGAGCGCCACGGCCAAGCCCCACACCGCGAGCGCCGCGGTCTGGTGCGCGCCGGCGGTCGCGGGCAGCTTGCCGGTGAGCGCGAGCGCCTCCTCGTACCCCGCGACCGCGTCCCGGAGGTTGCCGAGGCGCATCTCCGACTCAGCGAGGTTCAGGGTCGCGTTCGCGCGCGGGCCGCCCACGGCGATCCCGAGGGGGAGCTCCGCAAGGTCGACCGCGACCTTCAGGTAGCGCTGGTAGGTGTCGTGCTCCTCGCGCGGACGATCGAGCTTCCCGTAGCAGACCGCGAGCGTCATGAGCGCGTCGGCGGCCGCGGGGTGGCCCTCGTGCGCGCGGAGCGCCGGCTCGAGCACGCGGACGGCCTCGGCGAGGAGATCGAGCCGGTAGTAGACCTCGCCGAGGTCGAAGCGGAGCCGCACGTCGGGGCTGGTCTCGGCGTGTGCGTCCTCGAGGAGGGCGCGCAGGTGGTCGAGCGCACCGTATTTCGCGAGCTCGACGCGGGCGTCGAACTCGAGCACCTGCCGAGCGCGCACGTGCAGGTCGTAGCGCGCGCGGGCGCCGGGCTCCCGTGCGGAGCCCCAGAGCCCGGGAGGCGTGTCGGCGCGCGCGGCCGGCGGCGCGGCGAGGAGCACGCCGCCGAGGACGCCCAGCGTCATGGCCACCCGTCGCGCCTCGCGCTTCACCGCGGCGCCTTCCGGCCGGAGAGCGCGTCGACGCGCTTGCGGGTGTGTTCGTCCCACGGACC
>CAZHGG010000328.1:0-6725 GCA_964531755.1 uncultured Polyangiaceae bacterium | reverse complement strand
GCGGCGCGCGCGACCCGCTTCGAGCGCGCCTACGTCTCGGTGCCTCGCACGTTCTCGTCCTGGGTCACCATCCTCACCGGGCGCCACGCGCACCACCACGGCGTGCGGTCCATGTTCCCGCGGTGGGAGGACCGGGCGAAGGACCTCGACGCTCTGCCGCAGCGCCTCGCCCGCGAGGGGTACGCGACCGAGGTCGTCGGCGACTACGCGGCGGACATCTTCGGCCGGGTCGACCTCGGGTTCGCCCGCGTCGACACGCCGAGCTTCGACTTCCGCCAGATGCTCCGTCAGCGCGGTCTCGAGCGGGAGACTCCGCTCTTGCCGTTCCTCCACTCCCACGCGGGGCGCGCGCTCTTCCCGGTGCTGAAGGAGCTGTCGCACGCCGCCGACGCCGACCTCCTGGCCGACGACACGATCGCGGCGCTCGCGCGGCTCGGGCGCGCTCCTGGGGGCGCGCCGTTTTTCCTGACGGCCTTCTTCTCGACCGCGCACTTTCCGTACGCGGCGCCGGCCCCCTACTACGGCCGCTTCTCCGACCCGGCCTACCGCGGGCGCTACAAATACCACAAGCCCGTGGGGCTCGGCGGCGAGGCGCCGCCGGACGACGCCGACATCGCGCAGATCCGCGCGCTCTATGACGGCGCCGTGCTCAGCATCGACGACGCGATCGGGCGGGTCCTCCACGCGCTCACGGCGATGGGGCTCGCCGACACGACGATCGTGGTCGTCACGGCCGACCACGGGGAGACCCTCTACGAGCACGGGCACGGCCAGGGACACGGCGACCACCTCTTCGGCGACGAGGGCACGCACGTGCCGCTCATCGTCTACGATCCGCGAGCGCCGGTCGGCCACCGCGCGCCCGACGTCGTGCGCGACGTGGACATCGCGCCCACGCTCTACGAGCTCACCGGCGTCGCGGCGCCGCCGAGCGTCGACGGGCGCTCGCTCGCGCCGGCGCTCGCCGGGCGCCCGCTCGCGCCGGCGTACGCGTACGCCGAGACCGAGCTCTGGTTCACCGAGGACATCCTCGCGCTCCCGCCGCGCCAGCGCCTGCCGTACCCGGGCATCATGCAGATGACGGAGCTCGACTCCACCCACGGGCAGGTCGAGGTGGTCCTCCAGAAGGCCATGGCCCCGATCACCCTCGTCGCCCGCCACCGCATGGTCCGCGACGGGCGGTGGAAGCTGCTCTACATCCCCACCCGAATGGGTGTGGAATACATGCTCTTCGACACCGAGCGTGACCCCGGCGAGGTCGTCGATGTCGCGAAGACCCAGCCCGCCGAGCTGGAGCGCCTGCGCGCGCCGCTCTGGAAGTGGATGCTCGAGGACCGGGGCATGATCGAGCGTGACGGCATGCTCGTCCCCCGCGAGGAGGCGAAGTGAGGCCCCGCGCGGTCGTGGCTGCGCTCGCGGCGCCGGTGGGGATCGTGCTCGCAGCCGCGGGGTCCCTCGCGCTGGCGTTCGCCCGAGGAGGGGGGGCCGATCCCACCGCCCCGCCGCCACGGCCGCCCGCGCCCGAGGCGGGGCCCTCCACCACGACCCCTGCGCGAGACGCGGGGGCCGCTGGCGGCGACTACGCCGTGACTTTGCGCTTCACCGAGGCGATGGCGACCGCGCGCGTCGAGGCGCCGCGTGCGAGCGAGCTCGAGGCCCTGCTCGCGCCGCACTGGCGTCGCCTCCGCCCGCCCTTCGTCCGCGTGCCGCCCGATCTGGTCCGTCACGTGTCCTCGTTCTCGCTGCGCACCAGCGAGAAGGAGGAGCAGCACGCGGTCAGCACGGGCTCGGGCTCGGGCTCCTGGCGCCCCGACGCGCGGCTCTGGAACATGAACGAGGGCAGCTTCGACCAGCGCGAGTCGATCGTGCTGCCCGCGCCCGCGAGCGTGTCGTTCCCGGTCACGCTGCCCGAGGGCGCGCGCGTGACGTTCGGCGCCGGCACGGCGAACGCGTCGCGGAAGACCCTGCTCTTTCGCGTGCAGTTTACACCCACTACGGGCGCCGCGCCGCCGCCGTGCGAGACGCGGTTGCCGCCCGAGCGCCAGCGCCTCTGGACCGACGTGACGTGCGATCTCGCGGCGTCTTCGCTGGCCGTGGGGCGGCTCACCTTCGGCGTCACGCCGGTCGAGCCGCTGCCCGGCGAGGCGCCCCGCCGCCACCGCCCCGTCTCCGACGCAGGCGCGGCGGACGACGCGGCCATGGAGGGCGCGGGTCAGACGCCGCTCGCGCTCCTCGGCCAGCCCTCGCTCTGGGGGCGCGCGCGCGGCGTGCCGTACAACGTGCTCTGGATCGTGGTCGACGCGCTCCGCCCCGACGCGATCGCGAGCTTCCACGACGACGCCCGCGACGCCGCGATGGCCGCGGCGGAGCTGCCGCCGCTCGAGGCCCTCCTGCCCAAGCTGCCGGACCTCATGCCCGGGATCGACGCTCTGGCGAAGCGAGGCGTCGTGTTCCGCTCGGCGAGCTCGGCCGCCTCGTGGACGCGGCCGGGCACCCTCGCGATGCTGAGCGGCGCGCGATCGAGCGAGCTCGGCATCGAGACCAAGAGCTGGGTGCTGTCACCCGACGCGGTCACGCGCTTCTACGCGTCGGACCCGCCGCTGCTGCCGCTCCTCTTGCGCCGCCACGGGGTGCCGGTCCACGCGTTCGTGAACAACTATTTCCTCGTGGGCTACACACCCATCGGCGTCGACATGGGGTTCGAGCAGGTCGTCGACCACCGCTACCGCACGCGCGACACCGCCGAGATCACGAAGAGCGCGGTCGAGTTCCTCGAGTCCCGGCGCGACGCCCGGTTCTTCGCGTTCGTGAACTACAACTCGCCTCACGACCCGTACGACCCGCCCGCCGAGCTCCTCGCGCGCGTGCCGCCGCCCCCGGTCGGCCCGAAGGACCCCGTGGTCCGCCGCTACCTGGCGGAGTGCGCGAAGGACGACGCCGCGATCGCCGAGCTGATGAGCGCGCTCGATCGCGCGGGCCTCCGCGAGCGCACCCTCGTGGTCGTCACGGCCGACCACGGAGAGACCCTCTCGTCGGCTCACGTCGGCAAGTCGAACGACGGAATCCAGGTGCGATTTCACCACTCTGCAAGCAACTTCGAGGAGACGACCCGCGTCCCGATCGCGCTCTCGCTGCCGGGGGTGCTCCCGGAGGGCCGCGCGGTCGCCGCGCGCGTACGGAGCACCGATCTCGCGCCGACCGTGCTCGACCTCCTCGGGCTCGAGCGGCCCGCGAAGATGAGCGGCAAGACCCTCCGCGGGCTCGCCTCCTCCGAGGCCGGCGAGCCCGAGCCGCGCGTCGTGGTCACGGAAGGCCGCGGCACCCGGTCCATCGTGCACGGCTCGTGGCACTTTCTCCTCCGTGAGCCCGAGGCCGGCCGCGACGGCGGCCCGGGCTTCGCCGGCAAGGAGCTCCTCTTCGACCTCACCGCCGATCCGGGCGAGCGCCGCGACCTCGCCCACGCGCGCCCCGCGGAGGTCGCCGAGCTGCGGGCGCGGCTCGAGGCGGCCATGAAGAACGTCGCCGTCGCGGGCAGCGCGGAGCCCGCCGCGCCTGCGAAGGACGAGCTGCCCCACGTGCACGTCCGGTTCGCCGGAGGCGGTCGCGTGCGGCGCGTGCGCGGGGCCGTGAAGATCCTCGGCGGGCGGGTCGCCGAGCTCGCGCCCGTGGGCCTCGGCGCGGACGCGTTCACCCGCGCCGCGGACGGCTTCGAGGTAGTGCTCGACACGGCGCCGAGCGATCCGGTGGGCTTCGACCTCCTGACAGACCCGCCCTCCGCGGACCTCGTCTGGAGCTTCACCGAGGACGACCGACCGGTGGCCGTCGCTTACGGCGGGCCGTTCGGGATCGCCCGGAAGGGCCTCGAGCGCGGGCTCGCCGGCGAGCTCGAGCGGCGGGCGGTGGGCGCTCCGCGGTTCCCCGAGCTCGACCCAGCGCGGGACGTGGGGCTCTTCGTCACGCGCGACCGGGCGGGCGCCGCGTTCGCGCGCGAGGGGGCCGCGGGGGAGGGGGCGGCGGAGATGGCCCGGATGCTCCGCGAGTGGGGCTACGCCAACGGCTCGGGGTCCTCGAAGAGAGAGCCCAAATGAGCGAAGACGCGGAGGCCGCTCGGGCCCCGCGTCTTCGCAGGAGGAGCGTGGACGCTCAGGGCACGACGAGGACCACGCCGAGCATCGTCGCGTGGTTCGTGCACACGTACCCGAACGTGCCCGCCGCGGGGAAGGTGTTGGTGGCCGCGCTCTTGATGGGGTTGTTCGCGTCGCCGCCCTTCGGGCCGATCGGGTGGATCGACAGATCGCCCTTCCAGGTGACCGTCTGGCCTGCCTTGATCTTCATGCACGCCTCCGGGGTCGTCGACACCGGGAAGCCCCAGGTGATCTCGCGGCTCGCCGTGTCGGCCGTGCGGTCGACGTAGTTCTTGCACCCGTTGAGGTCGGGGCCAGGCGTCGTGGTCGGCGCGGTGCCGGTGCCGGTGGCCGTGGCGGTGCCGGTGGCCGTGGAAGTGGCGGTCGTGGTCGAGGAGGGTGAGGTCCCCGCGTCGGTGGAGGTGGCGGAGTCGCTGCAGGCGGCCACGGCGATGCCGGAGGCGGCGAGCGCGGCGAGTGCGGCGAGACGAACGGCGTTCTTCATGGTGATGCTCCCTCGGAAAAAAAACTCAAGCTGAGAGGGCGCCATGGCCCACGGCGAGAGCAAAGCACGAGCGGCCTCCCGAGTCGCGCACATTTTGCGCGCCTGGGAGGCCGTGGGTGCTCGTCGGGCGTCGCGCCTTACGGGACGACCTGGATCGCGCCGGTCATGCTCCCGTGGATCTCGCACACGTAGCCATAGACGCCGGCCGTGTCGAACTGGATGGTCACGTCGGTGTCGCCCGGCTGGCCGTTGACGATCGGGCTCGGGGTGGTGCCGCCCGAGGCCTTGAGCGGATGGCTCGTGAAGCTGCCGGTCCACGTCACGCTCTGGCCCACGCGGATCTTCAGGCAGCGCCCCGGCGCCGAGCCGACCGAGAGATCCCACGTGATCTCGGCGGCCGCGCCCGTGGCGTCGACGAAGCTGGTGCAGCCGTTCACGACCGGCGGCGGGGTCGAGCCGTCCGAGCCTGCGTCGCCGCCGCCGCCGTCCGCCGGGGTCGTGCACGCGACGAGGGCCGTGGTCTCGGCGGTGCACGCGGAGGTGGCGATGTCGCTCTGGCCGGCGTCGTTGCAGAACCGGCCGGCCTCGATGCACTTGTAGAGCGCGCGGAGCTCGGTGAGGCACTTCCCCGAGGCCTCCTGGGCCTTGCACGCCGCCTTCGCGTCGGCGATCTCGGCGGGCTTGTCGTTCGGGCAGGTCTTGAGCGAGTCGCAGACGCTCGCCGCGGAGCCATCCGTGGGCGTCGAGCCGTCCGTCGGCGTGGAGCCGTCGGTGGGGGTCGCGGTGGAGTCGGCGCCGGCGTCTGCGGCGGTGCCAGTGGTGGACGAGCAGCCGGCGAAGGCGGCGAGCCCCGTCGCGAGCATGGCGGAGAGCAAGAGTGGAAGCTTCTTCATCGTGACCTCGTGGTAAGTGGGTGAAGCCGCGGCCGGCGGCGCGCGGAGACAACCCCCTCACGCTAGGCGAGATCGCGCGCGCGTTCTACCCTGCCCACGCGTACGTTCGCGTAAGATGCTGCGGGCCGCCACCACGCAGCCGCGCAATAAGTTTAGGGCGCGCCGCGCCCCGCGCGCCCCGGCGGCCCGGCGGGTTTCTCACCCTCGGGTGGAATTCGCCGGAGCGGCGCTCTAGTCTCGCGCGCTGCTCATGCGCCTCGCGAAGCTCATCGGCCCGGACTTGAAGGAGCTCCTCCGCGAGGATCCCGAGCAGACGCGCGCCGTGCTCGCCGAGATGCACGCCGAGGATTTGGCCGACCTGGTCGCCGAGCTCGACCCCGACGACGCCGCCCTGCTTCTCCAGCGCCTCCCCGCCGACGAGGCCGCGCCCATCTTCGAGCGCCTCGAGGAGCACGAGCAAGAGGAGCTCGCGCAGCTCATGCCCGCCGAGTCGGTGGCGCACATCGCCAGCGAGATGGCGCCCGACGACCGCGCCGACCTCTTCAGCGCTCTCCCCGAGGACGTCGGCACCAAGCTCCTCGCGACGCTCGAGCAGGTCGACCCCGAGGCCGCGCAGGAGGTCCGGGAGATCGAGAAGTGGCCCGAGACCAGCGCCGGCCACCTCATGACCACCGACTTCGTGCAGGTGCCGCCGCGCTCCACCGTGGCCGACGCCATCGCGGCTGTGCGGGCGTTCTCGGAGGAGCACAACGCGCCGATCTACAACGTGTACGTGGTCGACAAGGCGGAGCACCTCGTGGGCACCGCGAGCCTGCGCGCCCTGCTGCTCGCGTCCCCCGAGGCGCCGCTCGGCCCGGAGATCCGCGAGTGCGCGCACAGCGTCCGCCCCGACCTGGACCAAGAGGAGGTCGCCCGCGGCATGGCCAAGTACGATCTCAACGTCGTCCCCGTCATCGACGAGAACGACGTGCTCCTCGGCGTCATCACCATCGACGACATCGTCGACGTCCTCACGCAGGAGCAGACCGAAGACGTGCAGAAGCTCGGCGCTATCGAGCCGCTGGACGTGCCGTACTTCCAGACCAGCTTCGTCAGCTTCATCCGCAAGCGCGGCGTGTGGTTGCTCGCGCTCTTCCTCGGCGAGTTCTTCACGCAGACCGCGCTGCGCCACTACGACCCGGTGTTCGAGGCCATCCACGGCGC
>CAZHGG010000327.1:0-6729 GCA_964531755.1 uncultured Polyangiaceae bacterium | reverse complement strand
CGAGCGTCACGACGCAGCGCTCCACCAGCGCGCGCGCGCCCACGAGCTTCGGCGCGATGACGAGGCTCGCCGGGAGGGGAGCGTCGCGCTTGCGCCGCGCGGCGCTCGCCGTCGGGAGCTTCAGCGCCTCCCCCGCAGAGCCCATCACGAACGTGACGACGGCCCCGGCGGTCATGCGGAACCCCTTGGGCTTGGGCCCGGGATCCCACGCCTCCAGGAAGCGGAGCTCGTCTTCGAAGAGGACCTCGGGCGGCGGCGCTTGCATCGCCCGAGGATACGCCGATGGGTCGCGGTCCGCCGCCGTTTCCCCCCGCTACTTCTTTCGTTTCGTCACGTCCTCGAAGCCCGGCCGGTCGCCGGACGACCACCGCGCGAACGCCCGCGCATAGAGCGTGTGGAGCGCCACCGACACAGTGGGCACGTCGAACGAGATCGTGTCCATCGTGGCGAGCTTGTAGGTCTCCATCGAGAGGCCATGGCGCTTCTTCTCCCAACCTCCCGGCAAGAACACCTCGCGGCCCGCGCGCTCGCGCTTGCCCTCGATGAGGAGCTTCTTCTTCACCAGCGCCGCGGCCGCCGCGTCGTATTGGCCTGGCTTCCAGCCGTTGAAGATTAGAATGTGCTTCTTCGTGGGGTTCGGCAGCGCCAGCATCTGCAGGTAGAGCGCGGCCGCCTCCTCGGTCTCGCCGAGCGCCTCGCGCAGCTCGGCGACCGTCGCCTTCGCGGACAGGAGGGGGTTCGCCTCGTAAGCGCCCTCGGGGACGGGGCTCTTCGCGATCCGCCGCACGAGCTCCTCGCACTCCTTGGAGAAGAGCCAGTGCGCCGCGCGCGCGCCCTCGAGCCCGTACCGGTCGTCCTCGTCGGAAGCCCCGAGCTGCGCCGCGAGCTCGGCGCGCCGCGTCCTCAGGCTCGCCGTGCGGACCGCGTACGCGACGTCGTCGTAGCCCCCCTCGACCGCGAGCAGGAGCCCGTTGTCCCGGCCGACGCGCTCCTCCTTGCCGTTCACGCGCAGGGTGACCTTCTTGCCCCCGATCTGGTCGAGCAGCGCGGCGCGCTTCACCGCGTTCTCCTCGTCGCGACTCCCGAGCGGGAGGAGGAAGTCGGGACGAGAGAGCCGCTCCATGGCGGCCGCGTAGAGCGCGGGCAGCGCCTGCCGGTATGCATCGCCCACGGGGAGGGTGAGGTTCAGGTACGGGATGAGCTGGGCGATCGAGGCCACGACCTCCGCCGAGAAGAAGTCGCCGCAGTCCCCGAGGTCGTCCCACGGCACCGGCCCCTTCCGGGGCGTGAGCATGGGCGGCGGCGGGTCGGCGTCCGCGCGGAGCAGGAGCGTCAGCGCCTTGCGCGTGCCGATCTCGACGCGGCACTCCTTGTCGACGCGCATCACGAGGTCCTCGCGCAGCACGACGCTCTCGCCGAAGAGGGCCTTCGCGGTGCGGATGAGCGCGTGCGCGACGCTGCCCTCGTCGCCCGCGCTGGCCCAATACCCGGCGGGCGTGGCGACGTTCGACGTCCCCACCGCGAGCGCGAAGAGCTGCGCGTCCGGGAGCTCCCGCAGCTTCTCCTTCGCGCGCGTGGCGTCCGTGGTCTTGAGGTCGAGCGCGGCGCGGAGCTCCTTGCCGAGGAAGTCGGTCCTGTACTCGTTGAACTGCGGCAGCCCCGCGACGAGGAGCTTGGCCTCGGCGGGGGTGAGGCTGGTCGCCTCGACGACGAGCGCCGCGGCGCCCGGGTCGTGCGCGGCGGGGCCACGCGCGTCGAGCTCCACGAGGAGGTCGCGGATGAACGCCGCGTCGTCGGGGACGGCCACGGTCTCCCGCGAGGTGAGGGTCGCGTCCGCCGGGACCGGGAGCTCGGCGCCGAGCCCGAGCACGAAGACCTTCTGCGCGGGCTCGTCTTCGTCTTCGTCGACCACGCGCGCGAAGAGCAGCGCCTCCCCCTCGCTCGCGAGCCAGACGTCCGCGCCCTTCGGTCGGGTGAGGAACGGCGAGCCGGTCTTCACCGACAGCTCCGCCCGCGTCACCGTCGCGCCGAGGAGGCGCGAGTCGGCGAGGCCCGCCAACAGCCCGCGCAAGGTCTGCCGGTGTTCGTCGCTCGTCGCGGGGCGGGTCGCGATGAAGCAGGCGAGCTTCGCGAGGTGCTCGATCGCCCTCTCCCACAGGATGCGCGAGCCGGTGAGCTTGCCCCGCTTGCCGTCGAAGAAGGCGCCCGCGACGGCGCTCATGTCGGTGAGGCACGCGCCGTCGGCGTACCCCTCGGTGGGCAGCAGCGGGAGCGCGGCCTCGAGCGCGTTGTCGAGCACGCCCTCCGCGCCCTCCACGCCGCCCCGCGCGCGCGCGCCCTCGAGCTCCGCCGCGCGCTCGGCGGCCACCTTCGCGACCAGCGCGATGCCCCGCTGGAGGATCGGGTTCTTGACGCCGGGCAGGTGGGCCTTCACGGCCGCGAGGGCGCGCTCGATCGACGCGTCGTCCTCCTCGTCCTCCTCGTCCTCCTGGTCCTCCATGGCGCCCGCCACGATCGCCCGCGCCGCGTCGTCGGTCACGTCGCGCAGCGCGAGGCTCGAGGCGAGATCGCGGACCTCGAGGTAGTGGAGCCACGACTCCCGCGGGACGAGCGCGAAGCCCGCCGTGGGCCACGCGTCGCCGCCGAAGGTGCCGCTCGGCGGTGCGCCGTCGGAGGTCGCGTGGATCGCGATCTCGTCGCCCTCCGAGCTCGACCACGCCCCCGAGACGACGATCGCGCGCGCGCCGGCGCCCGGCCAGTCGAGCACCCCGTCCGGGTTGAGCTTCCCCGTCCAGGACCGGCCATCCAGGCCCGCGTAGTGGAAGGTCTCCTCCTTCTCGTCGTTCCGCACGAAGTGCCCCACGAAGCCGTCTTGCTCCCCGAGGAGCGAGCCGGCCGCGCCGGGGAGCGCCATGAGCTCGACGCTCGACAGCGAGAGACCGTCGGTCGCCTCGGAGGCCTCCCGGACGAACGCCGGCCACGACGCGCGCCCGGTCTTCCCGGTGCGCGGGTCGTACTCGGTGAGCTTCAGGCGCTCGCGCCAGCTCTGCCGCGTCTGCCAAAACGTGGTCCCGTCGGTCGCGAAGGGCGACGCCACGAGCTTCTCGGCGGTGTCGCCGGCGTGGACGGCGGCGCCCCCGAGGGTGACCCCGCCGCCCGGGAGCGGGACCGCGTCGGGGACGCCGCGAGGGCGCCCGGCGAGCGGGAAGGGGGACTTGGCGTGGCTCGCCCAGACCGCGCGGTGCTCGTGCGTCTTGGCGTCGTAGTAGGTCGCGAGCAGGTCGCCGTCGAGGAAGAGGAGGCTCCGCGGGTCCTTCGCGACGGTCGGGAGGTCGAGCGTCTTCCAGCGCCTCTTTCCCTCGAACACGACGACCTTGCGGCCCGCGCGCAGGATGGGGTGCTGACGGGTGCCGTGCAGCTCGATCTCCTCCTTGGGGCCCTTCAGCTCGGCGAGGGCGGCCTCGAAGTCTGGCCACGTGAGCTCGTCGAGGAGCCCACCGCGCAGCGTCCTCGCGAACGCGCGCCCGACGTCGATCCGCTCGAGCGCCGCCGCGGCCTCCGGGAACTCGACGAACACGGCCCCGCTCGTGCTCTCGGTGAGGGTCTCGAGGGCGGCCTGGAGGTCGGGCAGCGCGGCGCTCGCGAGGCGCTCCATGAGGCGCATGAGGTGGCCCCGGCGCGCGGCGACGAGGCCTGTCTTCCCCTTGGCGCGCGCCTCGAAGTCGGCGTCGCCGAACTGCCCGCCGACCGCGACCTCGAGGAGCTCCCCGTACACGGGGTGCGCCGCGAGCCGCACGGGGTCTTTCACGAAGTGGTCCGCGAGCGCGATCTCCGGCGCCTCGCCCTTCGGAGGCGCGAGCGGGAGCCCGAGCTCGAGCGCGGCCTCGAGCACGTCGGGCGAGTACGCGCCGTCGTCGCCCCACCGCTGGTACGACGCGAGGTCGACGGGCTCGCCCGCCGCCGCGATCGCCGGGCCGAGCGCGCGGAGGAACGCGAAATACGCGTCCGGGAGCGGCCCCTCGCGGTGGCCCCACTCGCTCGAGTAGGTCACGAAGCGCGTGAGCGCCGAGGCCCAGCGCGGCGCCTCGCCGCTCGCGAGCACGGCCTCTGCCGCCCCGATGTCCGAGAGCAGCGAGAGCCACGAGGGCAGGAACTTGTCGAAGCCTCGCGGCTCGGGGAAGAGCCAGAGCGCGCGGTGCTTCACCTCCGCCGAGGCCCGCGCGAGCTTCGCGAGCGCCGGGCCGTACGCGACCCAGAAATCCGGCGGGGCCTTCTTGAGCGACGGCGAGGCCAGCACGGCGCGCAGGAGCTCCTCGTCGGCCTCCGGGCCACGCTTCGCGGCCTTCGCGAGCTTCGCCAGCTCCTTCGCCATGCCGGTCCACGGGGGCACCCCCGCCTTGATCCGCTGGACGTTCAGCTCGACGAAGCGCGCCTCGGCCTCACGGGGGCCGAACGCCTTCGCGAGGTCGTCGGCGTACCCGGCGAGAGACTTGGCCGGCACGGCGCCCGCCGTGGTGAACTCCAGGTAGGCCGCCGCGCGGAGGTCTTCGTCGACGGGCAGTTTGTACTCGCGCTCGGCCGCGCGCGCCTTCTCGAAGCTCTGCGATGCGTACGTCGTCGCGTCCTCGCCCAGGAAGACGCGCCCGACCTCCTCCCAATACGAGGGCATGAAGGCCGGCACGCTCCGCTCGAGCTTCTTGGCGATCGCCACGAACGCGTCCTTCGCGTGCCCAGGCTTGGTCTTGACGCGGAGGCTCGCCTTGCGAAAGTCGCGCATCACCTCGAGCGCAAAGCGCGCCTTCGTCGGGTGGTGGACGAGCGCCCACGCCGGGAACCCGAGGGCCCGCTTGCGCGTACGCCCGACCACGGCTCCCTCGCCCGCCGCGGCGAACCCGAGGGTCGCCATCTCGGCGTCGACCGCCCCGTCCAGGGACTCCTCCGCGAGGCGCACGACGACGCGGCCAGAGAGCGCCGCGTGCGTGAACGGCTTGGCGACGAGCGCGCCGGTCGTGGCGGGGGCGGTCTTCGCGGTCTTCTTCGCGATCCCGCCCGCGAGCACGAGCGCGTCATCGGAGATCGGCTCAGGCATCGTCGTCCTCCTCATCTTTCTGCTCGACCGCGCGCTTCCCGTAGATGCCGCTCGCCATGCGCATGCCCTCCGAGAAGGCGATCGGCGGCACGTCCTTCACCAGGATCGTGTCGCCCGAGGCGTCGACCCAGGTCAGGCCCTCGGTCACGGTCTCGTCCATCGCGTCGTCGCCTCCGAGCCAGAAGCGGGCCTCGAGGGGCGCGCCGCCTTCGAACACCCGGCAGATCGCCCACCCGCCCGAGGTGCGGTAGCCGAGAGACTTCGCCGCGCCGCGCGCGTGCGAGAGCAGCTCGAACTTGCCGCCGCGGAACGCGCCGATCTCCTCTTGCTCCGGCGTGACGTCGGAGGGCTTCGCGAACACCTCGCGGAAGAGCTGCTTCTGGCCCTGCGTGAGCCCGAGCTCCGCCGCCAGCGCACGCAGATCGTCGAGATCGGGCAGAAGGATGGGGTGCGGCACGGCGAAGACGTCGGCCTTCGTCCACACGGTCTCGCCGTCCGCGTCCACGAGCCCGAGGCCCTTCTTCGCGTCGACCCCGCGCAGGAACCCCGGCGCCGCGCCCTCGCCGAGCGCGCCCGGCACGACCACGAGGTTCTCCAGCGCCGCGCGGTAGGCCTCGTCCGCCCACACCGCGACGAGCACCGCCGTGGGTGTCGGCATGGAGCGGAGCATCCACCCCTCCACGGTCGAGGCGACCTCGCGCTCGTGGGCTCGCAGGAAGTCGACCACGGCGAGGAGGCGCTCGGCGACCTCGCCCTCGCGGACGCCCTTCGGCACGCTCGCGAGCGCCTGGCCCTTCGCGTTCAGGCACGCGAGCTTGCCCGCGCGAATGCCGAGCGCGTAGCCGCCCTCGGCCGCGACGAACCCCTCTGGGATCGCGGCCGCGGCCTGCGCCGGTGCTCGCCCAGCGCTCGGGCGCTTCGCGGCGCTCGCCTTGGGAGACGCCGCCGTCCGTCCGGTGTTCTTGGTGACCATCCCGCGAACGTACACGAGCCCTCCCTCGGCTCGAAGGGCCGCCGACACGCGACGCGCGCTCGGGCGGCGCCACTGACCGCGCGCCCAGTGGCGCGAATAGGACCGGCCCCGATGGCAGCCTGGGTCGAGGTCCGCGGGCTTGGCCGCGCCCCGAAAAGGTGGTCCACGATGTTTCGCAGCGTCGCTCTCCCTGCTCCGATCCCGGGGCGCCTCTACCTCCACAGCATGCCCGGTCGCCGCGAGCCGCTGGAGGCCGCCATCGCGGCGCTCCGCGAGCGCGCGATCGTCGCGATCGTGTGCCTCGCCCCCCGCGACGAGGTGGCCCGCACGTCGCCCGAGTACGCGGCCGCCGTCGACGCGCTCACGCTCGCCGAACGGGCGCGGGTGCCGTCGCTCGAGTGGGACCACCTGCCCATCGACGAGCTCGGGGCTCCGGCGGACACCGCGGCGTTCTGGGCGGTCGCGCAGAGCACCGCGAGCCGCCTGCGCTCGGGCGAGAACGTGCTCATCCACTGCGCGGCCGGCGTGGGCCGCACGGGCACGCTGGCCATCTGCGTGCTGCTGGAGCTGGGCGTGCCGCTCGAGGCGTCGCGCGGGCTCGTCTCCGCCGCCGGCGCCGGCCCCGAGGGGGAGGCGCAGGAGCAGCTCGTGTCCGGGCCGCGCGCCC
>CAZHGG010000326.1:0-6735 GCA_964531755.1 uncultured Polyangiaceae bacterium | reverse complement strand
TGGAGGGTGCGGCAGCCTGGCCCGCCCGAGGCGCCGGGAGGGAGCACGAAGCCCGCGTCGCGCGGCGACACCGCGGCGTCGGGCGGAGGCTGAACCGGGACGGCGGAGGCCTCGCGCTCCGGGCAGAGCTTCTCGAGCTCCCACGTGTTGTCCTCACGGCAGAGGTACACGGCCTTGCACGCGGGGTCTTCGCACGCGAGGCCGCGCGACCGCGGGCAGCCGCCGTCGGGCACGTTGCGGCAGGGTTGGGCCGGGGGAGAGTCGTCCCGGCACGCGGCCGTCGTCACGCCTACAGCCGCGCCGAGCACCAGGCCGAGGGCGACCGCGAGCCGAGGGGAGAGCGTGCGAGACACGAGCGGCACGCGCGGAGCCTGGCACGGCCCCCCGCGGGCGTCGAGGCCCGCGCGCGCGCGCCGAAACTCGGGTAGGTTCGGGGCATGTCGACCGTGCGCTTCGCCCTCGCGTCCCTCCTGCTGCCCTCGGCGGTCGTGCTCGCCGCCTCCGCGTGCGGGGCCCCGCCCAAGGCCCCCGACGGCCCCGCCGCCGCCGCGGCCTCGGCGCCCACCGCGTCCGGCCCCGCGACCGAGCCTACGAGCCCGCCCACGACCACGACCCAGCTCGAGGCCGACGCGGGCCTCGGCACGAAGCTCGAGCCCAAGCGCTCCACCGACGGGCGGGGCGCGGCCGACATCGACGCGGCCATCAAGGCGCGCAAGGCCGACACCCGCGCCTGCTACGACAAGGTCGCCTCGAAGGACCCGAAGATCGAGGGCGACGTGCGCGTCTCGTGGACCATCGACCCCACCGGCGCGGTCACGAACGTCGCGGTCGACCCCGCCCAGACCAACGTGGGCGACGACGCGGTGGGCAAGTGCCTGGTCGAGGTGGTCAAGTCGCTTCACTTTCCGGCGAGCGCCAAGGGCTTCGAGACGCCCAGCGGCTACAAGTGGAATTTCCGGCGCAACATGGAGCAGTTCCGCGCGGCGCGCGACGCGGGGCTCATCCCGTAGCGCGCCGAGGGCCGGGACTCCGGCTCGGGAGGCTGTGCGCCAAGTGTGCCACGATGGGCCGCGGGCGCCGCTAAGCGCGCGAGAGCACACGGCTCGGGTGCGGCACGCGGCTTGCTGATGGGAGGGCATGAAGCCACTCCGCCTCTTCGCCCTCTCGACGTGCGCCACCGCGCTGCTCTCGGCGGCGCCGCGCGCTGCCGACGCCTGCTCGGGCCCCGTGTGCTACGGCCAGAACATCTACCTCCTTCCGACCGGCCCCGGCGCGAGCGTCCCCGCGAACGCGCCCGCGCTCGCGGTGTTCACGGGCCTCACCGCCCCGGCGCCCAACGCGACGCTGGAGAAGATCACGGCGAGCGGCCGCGAGGCGATCCCGGTCGGCCGCGGGACCGCCGCGGGGCGACCCGACGTGCTGCTCCCGTCTGGGCTCGAGGCGGGCGCGTCGTACGAGCTCACCGTCTCGTCCGAGGGCGGGTGCGCGTCGACGGTCAAGGCGACCTTCACCGCCGCGCCGGCCGCACCGAAGCCCACGACGCTCGGCACGCTGCGCGTCACCGGGAGCGGCGTGACCTCGCTCCGGCTCGGGTCCGGCGCGTCGTGCTCGGCGTCCGCGTCCGCGGCGCACGCGGCGTTCGAGGTCGCGCTCCCGGCCGAGGTCGCGCCCTGGGGCGCGCTCCTCCAGTACGAGACGTTCGTCGACGGCGCGCGGTGGTCGGCGAGCAACGACGCGACCCAACAGGTGCACCATGGGGGCAGCTGGGTGGGCATCGGCAAAGACGTGGTGTACGCGGTCTGCGACGAGAACACCGCCGCGACCTACCGCGGAGTGAGCGCGGGACGCCACCAGGTCGTCATGCGCGCCCGGCTCGCGGGCGATCCGTCGGTCGCGCTCGAGTCGGCGCCGCTCACGGTCGAGCTCGCCTGCCCCGGCTCGGGGGACGCGGGCTCGCCCGACGGGGGCGGCGGTCCGGCCGCGGCGGCCTCGGAGGCGGGCGGCGGCGGGTGCTCCGCCGCGACGGGCCCGGCGGGCACCCCCCTCGCCGCGACCGCCCTCGCGGTCGTCGGTCTCGCGGCGCTCCGCCGCCGCCGGCGCCGCTGATCTCGAGCCGAGCGCCGCGCGCGCTCAACCCGTGGCGAGGTAGGGCTCCCACTCCGGGAAGCGGGTCGCGGTCGAGAGGGCGAGGTGCGTGGAGAGGGCCCAGCGCGGGCGCGCCGGGCGCCGGGCCAGCTTCATGCCGGCCTCCTCGGGGGAGCGCCAGCCCTTCTTCAGGTTGCACGGCCGGCAGGCGATCACGAGGTTCTCCCACGTGTCTTGGCCGCCGCGCGAGCGCGCCTGCACGTGGTCGATGTTGAGGTCGCGGAGCGGCGGGCGCTTCAGGCAATACTGGCACTGGTGCTCGTCGCGCAGCATGAGGTTCTTCCGCGTGAGGCGGATGCGCAGCCGGGGCGCGCGGTCGTACGCGACGAGGTGCAGCACGCGGGGCACGCGCAGCGCGCCGCCGACGATCGGGATGGCGTCGTCCTCTTGGCGCACCGGCAGCCGGCGCCACGAGTCGAAGTCGCACGGCGCGCCGGCCTCGTCGAGCGCGTGGGCCGCGCCGCCGTAGAGCAGCACCATGCCCCGCTTGGCCGTCGTGAGCTGGACGGGGGCGTAGTTTCGGTTCAGGACCAGCACGGGCTTGGCGAGGACATCGGGCACGGGCACACCTCGAAGCGGTCGGCCCCGAGGGGAAGAGAAAGGCCCGGGGCCCGACCCCTTGAACGTAGCAACGCTCGCCGAGAAGGCACGCGGACCGTCGAGGTGGCGCGCGGGACACGGAGGTGGTGGCGCGCCGGCGCGGCGGGGTGGACGCGGCGCGCCCCGCGCCCTACACTTCGCCGGGCATGCCGCCGCCCACCGACCCCCTCGAGCCGCCCCGCGACGAGGCCGCGAGCCCCACCTACGAGGTGCCTCTGCGCCGCCGCGAGCGGGAGGCGCACGCCGTGGACAGCAGCACGCGCACGGGCCTGCTCATCGTGATCCCGCTGGTCATGGCGGCCGCCGCGGTCGTGGCCCTGGTGTTCACGGGCATGGAGGGCAAGGGCATCTACTCCAAGCCCGTCGACGAGCTCGTGAAGGCGCAGGGCCTCTTCAAGGGGCGCGCCGTGCGCGCCGAGGGCAACCTCGTGCACGGCACGCTGCAGAAGCGCGAGCAGCCGTGCGAGTACCGCTTCACCATCGAGAAGAACGGCGTCCAGGTGCCCGTGCGCTTCGCGCAGTGCGTGGTGCCGGACACCTTCCGCGACGTGCCCGACATGGACGTGGCCGTGACGGTGGAGGGCGAGCTCCTGGCCGACAACTCGTTCGAGGCGACCAGCGTGCTCGCGAAATGCCCGAGCAAATACGAGATGAAGGACCGAGCGAAGAAGGGCGAGCGCATGCCCCACTCGGCCACGCCGCCCCCGTCGATGTGAGCCGGAGGACCGCGTGAGCGCCCCCGCCTCTGTCCCGTGGATCGCCGAGTTCGCCGCCACGCGGGGCTTCCGCTACGAGCCAGACGCCGACGAGCGCTGGCTCCGAGTGTGGGAGCCCTTCGCCACGCTGCGAGTGCCCCTCCGGTACGCGCACGCGCTGAGCGCGACGGGCGCCATCGGGTCGATCTCGCTCGCCATGATGGTGCTCGAGGTGCCCGCGCCGCACATGGCGACCGGCACCCGCGAGGTCGCCACGTGGCTCGCGATCGTGCAAGATACACGTATCTCCGCGCGCTTCGCCGTGACGAGCGACCGGCAGCTCGTGTTCGGCGAGTCCCTGGACCTCGTGTCGATGCCCCGGCAGAGCGGCGGTGACGCATGGTTCGACGGCGTCTTCGCCACGTTCGCGGCCACCCAAGAGGCCGTGAACGAGGGGCTCACGCCCAGCCTGAAGAAGCTGCTCCTCGGCTGGCAGACGCCGCTGCACGCCGAGGTGCGCCCGGGCGGCTTCATCCTCTGTGCCGCGGCGCTGCCGCCCGACTACGCTGGCCTCGCGTGGCTCGCCGAGGCCACCACCCTCTTCGGGGAGAAGGCGACCAAGTCGCGGGCGCCCCGCCCCTCGTGAGACGATATCCCCCCATGGCCCACGCCTCCTCGCACGCCCCCGCACCGCGCCGTCACGGCTCCACCCTCCCACGCCTCCCTCGCCTCGCCGGCGCAGGCGCGCTCGCGGTCGGACTCGCGCTCGGCGGCTCGGCGCGCGCGTCGGAGGCGCCAGAGTACCCGCCCGCCACGTGCGCCCGTGCGGAGTCGCCGGACGCGGCGCGCGCCGCCTTCGTGCGCGGGAAGGCCGCCTACGACCAGTCGAGCAACGACGAGGCCGTGGCCCAGCTCACGCTCGCCTACCGCCTCGACTGCACGCGTCACACGTTCCTCTCGTTCATCGCCCAGGTGCTCGAGCGGCAGACCCGCTTCGACGAGGCCATCGGCGCGCTCGAGCTCTACCTGCAGCGCGCCCACGACCTGCCCGCGAACGAGCGCGCCACGGTCGAGGCCAAGGTGAAGAACCTGCGCGAGCAGGCACGAAAGAAGAAGGCGGACGAGGAGGCGAAGGCCGCCGCCGCCGCCGCCGCCGCCGCGAAAAAGGCGGGCCCCGCCGAGGAGATCCGTGAGCACACGGTGCCCCCTTGGCTGGTGGTGGGCGTGGGCGTGGCGGCCGTCGCCACGGGCGTGGTGCTCATCGCGGTCGCGCCGGAGCTCCCCGCCGGCTGCAACCAGGTGACCCGCGAGTGCAGCCCGGCCGCGAGCCAGGCCGACCGCGACCAGGCCGGCCTGTCGCAGAACCTGCCGCTCGCGGGCACCATCACCGCCATCGGGGGCGGCGCGCTCGTCGCTGGCGGGCTGCTGTGGCACTTCCTCGAGCCGACCGGCCCCGTGCGCTCCGGGGCGGGGCTCAGGCCCTCTCTGGGCCCCGGCTTCGCCGGGCTGGCCGCGAGCGGCACGTTTTGAGCGGAGCGGCGCGGCTCCTCGCGCGGGAGGACGTAGGCGCGGGGCTCACGCGGCTCACGCTCGCGGCGGAGCCCGGACTCCTCGAGGCCTACACGCGCCCTGGCCAGGTGGTGCAGCTCACCGCGGGCGGCGAGACCGGGTACTTCGCGCTCGCCTCGCGGGTGGGGGGCGACACCTGGGAGCTGCTCGTGCGCGACGCGGGCGTGGTCGCGCGGGCCCTCCTCACCGCGCCGCTCGGCGCCGAGCTCCCGGCAGAGCTCACCACCCTCGCGGGCTTCCCCCACACACAAGGCGAGCCTGGCCCGTTCACGCTCGTGGCGGTGGGCGGCGCGCTCGGCGCCGTCCGCGGGCTGCTGCTCGCCCTCGAGGCCCAGGGCCGCTGCGCCGAGGTGCGCCTCTTCCTCGGCGTCCACGACGCGGCCCACGTGCCCCTGGTCGACGAGCTCACGCGGCTCGCCGAGAAGGGGGCGCGCGTCACGCTGTGCTTGTCGGACGCGCCGCCCACGCCGGGCGCCCACCCCGCGTTCCGGCAGCACGCGGGCCTCGTGCAGAGCGCGCTCGCGGTCGCGTGCGAGGCGACCGACGACCCCCTGGGCGCGGTGTTCGTGGCCGGCCCCGCCGAAATGATGACCGAGTTCAAGGACATGGGGCGCGCGCGAGGCTTCGTGGTCCACGCCAACGCGTGACCGGCGCGCGGCGCGGCGCGGGTTGAAGTCGGCGGCACCTCCTGTACGATCGCGGGCAACGTGAGCAAGTCCGCGAGCCCGCAGGCCAGCACCGTCAAGGGAGGGAAGGAGGAGCTCCGCGCCTCGGTGCTGAAGCCATACCTCCTGCGGCTGCGCGCCGAGCAAGGCGAGAAGGGCGTCCGCAAGCTGCTCGGGGGCGCGGGGATCGACGCGGCGACAGCCGAGAACGAGACCTCGTGGCTCAGCGTCACCGCCGTGCGGCGGGCGCTCCGCGGCGTGGTCGCGCTCTTCGGCGAGGACGCGCTCCGAAAGCCGGGCGAGGGGGCCACGAGCCCCGAGGCGCTCGGCACGATGGTGCGCATGCTGCGCACGGCCGAGCACCCGATCGACGCGTACCGCTTCCTCGCGCAGAACCACAAGGAGCTCACGCGCATCGCCGTGTACGAGCTCGACGAGCGCGTCGACGGCAAGAACAAGCCCGACGCGCCCAAGGCGAGCGTGTCGGAGGTGCGGGTGAGCTACCGCCTGCGCCCGGACGCCTACGAGGACGGCATCGACGCCGACGCGGCCGACGAGGACGTGTTGTGCGCGGCGCGCGAGGGCCAGCTCGCCTCGTTCCCGCGCATGTGGGGCCTGCCGGAGGCCACGGTCACCCACGAGGCGTGCCTGGCCAAGGGCGGCGACGAGTGCCTCTACCGCGTGTCGTGGCAGGCCTCGCGCCCGGCGCGCGGCGCGCTCGCGATGGGCGTGGCGGCGGCGCTGCTCTGCGGCACGCTCATGGCCGTGGCGGGCGGGCTCGCGGCGGCGATCCTCGGCGCCATCCTCGGCGGCGGCCTCGGGGCGGGCGTCGGCTTCTTCTGGGACCGCACGCGGGGAGAAGAGGCGCTGCGCGTCTTCGAGAAGAACCGCATCAAGGCGCTCGAGCGCGGGCTCGACCTGCGCGGCGAGACCACGCCCGCGGTGCAGGGCGAGCTCACCGGCACCATCCTCGGCGCGAAATACAAGATCGGCCGCAAGATCGGCTCCGGCGGCATCGGCGCGGTGTACGCGGCCGAGCACACCACGCTCGGGCACGAGGT
>CAZHGG010000325.1:0-6741 GCA_964531755.1 uncultured Polyangiaceae bacterium | reverse complement strand
CGAACGTGGACGTGACGTACCCCGTCGGGCAGTCGGGCGCGCTCGGGCCCGGGATCGGGAGCATCACCGGCGACCGCGCGAGGAGCCACGCGATCGCGATCTGCGCAGGCGTGGCGCCGAGCCGCGCGGCGGCGGCGGACATCGCCGGGTGTGCGGCGCCGAGCGCGCCCGCGCCCAGCGGGAAGAACGGCAGGTACGCGATGCCACGCGCCTCGCACGCGGCGAGCACGGCCTCGGGGCCCTCCACGACGGCGTGGGTCGCGCGCGCGAGCGGCCCCTGACCGCCGGTGATGTTGTACATGTTCTGCACGGCGACGATGGGGGTGCGCGCGAGCGCCTGCTCGAGCTGCGCGGCGCTCACGTTGCTGAGCGCGAGGTGGCGGATCTTCCCCTCCCGCTGCAGCTCGATGAGGGCGTCGAGCGACTCGAGGAAGGGCGCGCCGCCCGGCGCGCCGATGTACCGCAGGTGCACCACGTCGAGCACGTCGCGACGGAGCCCGCGCAGGTCGTGCTCGCACCCCTCGCGCAGCTGCTCGGGCCGCGCGAAGGGCGCCCAGCCCTTGTCGGGGGTGCGCCGGCCGCCGAGCTTCGACGCGATGACGAGGTCCTTCGGGTACGGGTGGAGCGCCTCCGCGATGAGGCGGTTCGCGACGTGCGGGCCGTAATACCAAGAGGAGTCGATGAAGTTCACGCCGAGCTCCACCGCGCGGCGCACCACCCGGCGCGCGCGCTCGGGATCGTCGGGCTCGCCCCACACGTCTTTGCCAGGCAGGCGCATGGCGCCGAACCCGAGGCGGCGCACGACGAGGTCTCCGAGGGCGATCGAGGAGGGCATCATCCGCGCAGCGTAGACCAGAGCGGCCGGCGCGGCATGTGGGTCTCGGCGGGCCTCACGTGCACGAGCAGGAAGTGGCCGCGGGCGCCTTGTTGGGATTCGACCGTTCGGCCGAAGGCCGCGCCGGGCTTCGTACCGTCGAGGCGGTCACGAGCGGGAGGACGAGACGAGCGCGAGTTTGTCACGAGAACGCCGGTGGTGGGCCAGGCGCGCGGCGCGGCGCGGGCTTCGCCGCGGCGCGTGTTAGGCAGATCGACCGAAGGCCCCGCGACGCGGCTCGACGGAACCGTCGAATGGGCGTTGGGCCTCTTCAGTTTGCGAGATGTCCTCATTCGCGAGAGGCAGCCGTCATCCGAGACCGAGACGTCACGCCGCGCCCTCGCCCGCTGCGCCCGCGTCCCGTGGCCGGAGCGTCGAGCTCTCGCCCGCCGTGCCCGAATCCCGTGGCCGGACGGTCGCGCCCTCGCCCGAGGCGGCCGCGTGCCGTGACCGGGGGAAGGCGGGCGGATGACCACCATCGTCGTGGACTCCGGAAGCAGACGGCGGTGACGCCCGCCAAACAAGGCGTTTTCGCTTGACGGTCGAGGCGGATCAAAGAGTATGTGTAAGACCCACATGGCTCGATGGTCAAGCTCGCCCGCAGAGGCCAAACACATCAACGAGATCCGCAGCCGCGTGCAGCGCCTGCCTGAGGGCGCACTCCGGGTGGCGCTGAAGGACGGCAGCGAGCACGTCGCGGTGCTTTCGCGCGACAACTACGCGGCGAAGGCTCTCGAGACGGGGCCGGCGGACGCGAAGGTCTATTCGGCCAGCTTCACCGTAATCACCGAGACGGACATGGAGATCGAGATCGACCTGCTCGACGTCACGTCCATTGACGCATGCCCGGAAAGGGATGTCGCCATGCAGGCTATCCTTTGCTCGCGAAGTATTCGGAGGCGATGAGAGATCGAGAACATGGACAACCCGAGGACCGAATCTGACAGATCGAGTGAGAGATGCCAAACGCGGGCCCCCCGTGCCTAGCGAGACACTCTTGTCGAGTCTGCGCCCTAGCCACCGTATGCCGTTCTTTGCCACCCGAACCCCGTCGCGGCTGAACGCACACTGGCATTTGAGGTCGACGAACGAGCGTGATAGTCCTCACGCAAGGCGCGTACCATCGCATTCCACACACAGTGGAGCCTATTTATGAAGTGTCACAAGTGCGACGGCGCCATCAATCCAACTTGGCGCATGTGTCCGATGTGCGGCTCACCGGTGCATCGCGCATGCAGAGCGTGTGATGCCACACTGGACCCGGCTTGGCAACTGTGCCCGATGTGCGGAACAAGCGTGGGCACACCAGATCTCCCGCAGGCATTATCGAATGTAGTCCGCGCGGACCAGCTTGCGACGAAGGCGCTCGTGGTCCCGTCTGCCGACGAGGAGCACGAGCGAGTTAGCCGACTTTGGCCGGAGCGGATTCGCCTCGTAAACACCTATGAGCGTTGTTTTGCGCCACTCCGCGCAGAGCTCGAAGGGGCGACCGACACCCCGTCGTTCCTGCGCGCCCGAGAACCGGCACGCATCCGATCACTGATCATTGCTGCAATCGACGCTCTAAAGAGATGTGCTGGCGATGCCAACTATCCTGCGTGGTTTCGCGATGCGCTCGCCGCGACTCCCAGCACGGACGCAATTGTGAGCCGCATCGACTCGTCTCTGGCGGCCTTGAGAGAGGCAGCGGAGTTTGTCAAGTCGCTAAATCTTCCAACAACTGCGCTCGGGAAAGTCTTCGCCACCGCTAATTCGGTACTCGCCCGCGGCTCCGATGCTAACAACTACGCCGCCACTGGATTTTCTTTCGGGAACGCCATCATTCCCGGCCTCGGCATCCTCGGCGGCGCGGCCGGTGCTTTTGCCGCTCAGGCGGAGAAGGACGCGCACACAGCCGCGGCGCTCAAGAAGGTTGACGATGCCTTTCTTGACGTCTCCAACGGTGTCGACGCGATCTTTGACGTTTTTTGGGATTCGATAGGCATCGTTGGGAAGGGTGCGAAGCAGCCTTCATCGTTTTATCGAACTGCTGCCGCCAAGTTCGCTGATATCTCTTCACGAGGCGAGGGCCATCCCTCTGCTCTCACCTATCTGGAGAGAGAGGCGAGAGAGCTACTCCGAACGTATGGGCCACTTCCGGAGGCTATACACACACTGACGCGCGTCCTACTCACGTCACAGCCAAATGCGCCGGGGGCAGCGTTTGACGTATCAAGCGAGGGCCTTCGCTTCTTTGGGCGCGAACTCCCTGGTCTCATCGAGGACGCCGCTGACGCGGCCCTGGCGGTAGGCGATTTCGAGCAGGCCGAAGCTATTGCGCGAGAAGGCGCGCTGGCCCATCCCGACTTTCTGGGCCTTCAGCACAGCCTTCTTGACGTCTTGGGGGCGAAGGGACGTCTTGACGAGGCGCGAGCCCTTGAGGCGCGCTGCCGCGCTGATGACTCCGACGTCATGCCTTCATCAAGTGTCGCGAGAGGAATTCTCAGAAATGGGAGTGCGGCGGCGGCAGCTGGCTATCTAGCCGCCTCTATAGAGGCAAACCCGCTTCCTTTTTTAGCTATGCTGTCGCTTGGCCGCCAAGAGCACCTCGCCGACATCTTTCTCGTTCACGCCATATTGCCAACTCTCGATTTTGTCGGTTCATTTCGAGCCGTAGCGGAGAAGTATCTTCTACCCAACAACGCCTCCTCCATGTGGCGTCACCCCCCTGAAGCCGTCCTTCGCACTGCTTCGCAGTGGCTTGAGACGGAAGAGGACGAAGATCTTCTATTTTTTGTGAACTGGAGCGTCTGGTCCGCTGGGGCAACAGGCCTCGCAGTCACGACGAAGTCACTTCGGTGGAAGTGCGTTCTTGGTGCGCCCGTTCGAGTGGACGTCGCGGCCCTTGTCTTTGAACCTCCAAGCCTCGAGAGCGACCGCACCGTCAAACTGTGTGATCACGCGGTCGATGTCGAGAGCGACGAACTCGCGTCCGGTCTCGTTCTTGCGTTTGCCGAACTTGGCGACCTGCTCACCCCAGGCAATGCTGCGGTTGCGCAGACGTTGCATGACGAGGCTTCGCGAGCCTGGCATGAGTCAATGATTCGCCTCGCAACAGCCCGGGCTGTCACTCTTGCCATGCGCGTTGGCCTCCCTGAATCATTCGTTCATGAGCGAATCGCGCTCGCCTATCAGTCTGGCTTCGCTTTGTCGTGCAATACTGACAGCGGGCGGGCTGCATTTGTTCTGGCAGCATCGGATCAGTTTCTCTCGGCTATTGGTGTCACAGTTCCTGACAACATGAGGTATTAGGCGCCCCACACCGAGAACTCCTCAAATAGACTTCGCCCTCAGCTCACCGCGTTACCGCGACCCGAGTCTTCACGGCCTCAAGCTTGGCTGCGCGGCGACTCGCACCGACGACGCGCTGCAGACGATTTCCGGACGGGAGCACGTCTCGCGTGGTTGTACCCCGGCCTCGTCATCAAGGCGGCACCGTGATCACCCAGATCCTCCTTTGCCCAACAGAGCATTGCAGCCGATGGTCACCGAATCTTGCCCGCTTCCGCGTGCAAGATTCGGCGCCCACGACTGAATGCTAACGTTGGGCCTCTTCAGTTCGAGATGTCCTCATTCGCGAGAAGCAGCCGTCATCCGAGACCGAGACGTCGCGTCGCGACCTCGCCCGCTCTGCCCGAGTCCCGTGACCGCGCCCTCGCCCGCTCTGCCCGAGTCCCGTGACCAGAGCGTCGCGCCCTCGCCGGGCCGCTGTCCCGACCACGCCCGCGCCCGCTCCGACGCTGCCGGGGACAGCCAGAGGGTTGCCGTAGGGCTGATGTAACCGTGAGCGCCTCCCGATATCTAGACGGCCGGCCGCGTCTTGACGCACGGGCGCGCCGGCAGGATACTGCTACCGAACTCCCGGACCAGAGCACTGCGAGCGAGGCAATCATGGCTAATATCAAGATCAAGCGCGGTGACGTGGTCCTCGTGAACCTACGCGGTGCCCTCGGCGTCGAAAAGCAGAACGACGTCACCATTGATGCCCGTCCTTGCCTTGTTATCCAGAACGACGTAGGCAATGCCGTCTCGCCGCTCACCATCGTGGCGCCTCTCACCGGCATGGATCAATTCAAAAACTATCCCATTCAGGTCGCAGTCACCGCCACCGAGTTGGGGCCCGGCGCCAATGACTCCGTTGTCGAGTGCGGGCATCTTCGGAGCATTGATCGCGACCAGCGCATCACGAAGGTCCTTGGCACTCTTTCCAGTGCTGCAATGACTCGAGTGGACAGCGCATTGCGCGTTAGCATCGGTTTGAGTTGATCGACGCTTGGTTCACGGGCGCGACGAAGGGAACGGCCCCGGCCCTGACAAACTCAGTTACCTCCCCCAGTCGAAGGACCAGATGACCCCCCCTGCCAAGAATTCACGGATCGGCGATTGGGTTGTCGACAAGGCCATCGGGAGCGGTGGCCAGGGTTCGGTCTGGAAGGTGCGGTACTCCGAGGATAGACATTCGCCACCAGCGGCACTGAAGATGTGCACCGACGTTACACCCAAGGGGTTGGCTCGCTTTCGTCAAGAACTTGCTCTCTTGCGCGAGCAAAACGATCCGGGAATCGTCCGCGTTCGCGACAGCGGCGAACACGGCGGGGCACCATACTTCGTTATGGAGTACGCATCGACGTCGCTGGAGCGAATCGTTCTCGCGGACCTTGCCGGGACTAGACTTGTACGCGAGAGCGGCACTCTCTTGCTAATGTTCCTGCGACAGGCCTGTCAGGCCCTCTCGAGTCTTCACGCAAAGGGAATCCTCCATCGCGATATTAAACCGGGAAACATCTTGTTGATGCTTGACCCACCGGAACCCATGCGTGCGCTCCTCGCGGACCTGGGCGTCGCCACACTTGAGCACGATCAGGGTAATCTTACGGCCGCTCACGAAGTTGTTGGAAGTCCTCAGTATCGTGCGCCTGAGTCACTCATGGGCAAGCATGCTCCGGCGTCAGACGTATATTCTTTTGGAAAGACAATCGAATTTGTTTTTTCGGGCGGTCTTCCGAGCAATATGGGGCCCGGCAAGTGCTCCCGCTCGAGGCTATTCAGCGCAGAGCTGTGGGACCGACTTGACAACGTTCTCGCTCGTGCGTGTGCCTATAATCCGGAGGACCGCTTTCAGACAGCTAGGGAACTGAACGACGCGCTTCCAGACTTCATCGTCACGGAGTTATCTGCAAGCCCCAGCCGGACGTCGAACTCCGCGTCGGACACTACCCTTTCCCCCCCTGAGCTCATTACGCTTGCACAGCTCATAGCCGAGTGTTCAATGCCGTCGGAGTGGAGCGGGCTTTACTACGTTCGCAGCAGAACGAAGCTTGGCGCGTACGATTTTTCGCTTGCACTTCGCCGACTCATGGACCTTGGACTCATTGAGAGTCGCGACGGTGAGACGTTCAATGGTTCCACGGCTATCGAGCTTCGACCGTCCGATTCTGGCGTACGATGGGCGCACGCGAATGGTTCCCTCATTTTCGCTGCCCAAGAGGAGGATTCCGCGGCGCGAAAGACTAGCGACGGAGAAGAAGATCTCCCGTTCTGAATTCGCGGTTCTCTCATGAAGCGCCTCCGCAACGTCCGACCCTCGCCACCGGAACCCTCGCACCCTCGCCCGCGTAGCCATCGTACCGAGTCCGCACCGCACTGCCCTCGCCCGCGAGACATCGTGCCAAGTCCGTAGCGCCCCCACCCTCGCCCGCGAAAACGTCGTGCCGTGTCTGCACCGTCCGACCCTCGCCTGCGGAACCTTCGTGCCGAGTCCGCACTGTCCGACCGTATCCGTACGGGATACCGAGCCCCAAGGCCATAGCCGGCGCGGAATCGTCGTA
>CAZHGG010000324.1:0-6750 GCA_964531755.1 uncultured Polyangiaceae bacterium | reverse complement strand
TCGGCCGAGGACGTGACCGACCAGTACGTCGACCTCGAGATCCGCATCAAGAACGCGCGCGCGATGCAGACGCGGCTGAAGCAGCTCCTCGAGAAGGCCGCGGTGAAGGAGGCGATCGAGATCGAGAAGGAGCTCGCCCGCGTCACCCAAGAGCTCGAGCTGCTCGAGGGGAAGCTCAAGCTGCTCAGCGACAAGATCGCATACTCCACCATCACCGTCGTGTTCGCCGCCCGCGGCAGCGCCCTGCAGAGCGCGAGCCGCGTGCGCCTGCCGTTCCCGTGGCTCCAGCAGCTCGGCCTCGTGAACCTGCTTCAGCTTCAAGAGGAGCGCACCCGATGAGCCCGTCACGCCTCCCGTCACGCCTCGCGCGTCTCGCCACGCCGCTCCTGCTCCCCGCCACGCTCGCCCTCGCGATGGCTGGCGTCGGCTGCGGTCGCCCCTTCCGCATCGCCACCGCGCCGGGCTTCGTCGAGCTCGATGGGCAGTCGGCCACGGGCTACGACTACCGCGCCACGAGCCCGGAGGGCGTGGTGATGGCCGTCAAGGTGCTCGAGGACGAGGACCGCGCCGAGCTCGGCTTCTGGACCAAATCGATCGTCCTGCAGATGCGGGACGTCTCCGGCTACGCGCACCTGGCCACGGTGGACGTGACCTCGCTCGACGGCACGCCGGGCAAGCGCATGGAGTTCGCGCACGACGAGGACGGCAAGCCCTACCTCTACTGGGTGACCGTCTTCGCCGCCCAGGGCAAGCTCTTCATCGCGGAGGCCGGGGCGCCCAAGGCCCTCTTCGAGCGCAACCGCGCCAGCGTCGAGTGGACGATGAAGAGCCTCAAGGTGAAGTGCGACACCCTCGTGTCGCCGGTGCTCGCCTCGCGCACCTGCCATCGCTGGTAGCGCGAGATCGCGCGACGCACCCCTGTAAAAGTGTTGCAGACTCTTTATGGGGTGCTACTGCATACTCATGGCAACCCTGACGCTCCCCTCCCGCCTCTCTGGTGGCCTCCTCGGCCTCCTCGTGGGGGACGCCCTCGGCGTCCCGTACGAGTTCCACCACCCCGATCGGCTCCCTCCGCGCGACGAGCTCGAGATGACCCCGCCCCCGGGCTTCCTGCGGGCCCACCGCGGCGTGCCCGCCGGCACGTGGTCGGACGACGGCGCGCAGGCGCTGGCCCTGCTCGACTCGCTCCTCGCGCGGGACGGGCTCGCGCTCGACGACCTCTCCGCCCGGCTCCTCGCGTGGTTCGAGGAGGGCCGCTACACGCCCGACGGCCGCGTGTTCGACGTGGGCGTGCAGACCTCGCGCGCGCTCCGTGCGCTCCGCGACGGCGTCTCGCCGGAGGAGGCGGGGCCGGCGGGCGAGCGCGACAACGGCAACGGCTCGCTCATGCGCGTGCTCCCGGTCGCGCTCTTTCACCGCGGGTCCGACGCGGAGCTGTGTGCCCTCGCCGAGCGCTCGTGCCTGCCCACGCACGGGCACCTCCGCGCGAGGGTCTGCTGCGCGCTCTACTGCCTCTGGGCGCGGCACGAGCTCGCCGGCCACGCCGACGCCTACGCCCGCGCCGCGGCCGAGCTCCGCGCGGCGTACCGCGACGACCCGGCCCGCGCCGAGGAGCTCGAGGCACACGTCCGCCCCGACGACGCGAGCCCCGGCGGCGGCTCCGGCTACGTGGTCGACACGCTGCGCTCGGCCCGCGCCTGCCTCGAAGAGGGCTCGTACGAGGCGGCGGTGAAAGCCGCGATCGCCCTCGGGCACGACACGGACACGACCGCGTGCGTCGTCGGGGGCATCGCCGGGGTCCGTTGGGGGGAGGAGGGCATCCCCGCGCGCATGCGTGATGCCCTCCGCGGGCGGGAGGTCGTGGCGCCCCTCCTCCGGGGGCTGCTCGCGGCGCACGGGGCGCAGGCGCCGAGCTGACGGCGCGCGCCTCGTAGACCCGTCGGCCCCGCTCTGTTAGGGATGCGCCGGATGGGAACGCCGCGCGTACGTTTTGCCCCCTCGCCCACGGGTTACCTCCACATCGGCGGCGTGCGCACGGCCCTCTTCAACTGGCTCTGGGCGCGCAAGACGGGCGGCACCTTCGTGCTCCGCATCGAGGACACCGATCGCGAGCGCTCGACCGACGCGAGCCGCCAGGTGATCTTCGACTCGCTGCGCTGGCTCGGCATCGACTGGGACGAGGGCCCCGAGGTGGGCGGCCCCCACGGCCCGTACCAGCAGATGGAGCGGCTCGCCCTCTACAAGGAGTACGCCGAGCGCCTCATCGCCGAGGGCAAGGCGTTCCGCTGCTACAAGACCCGGGACGAGCTCGACGCGGCGCGCGCCGCCCTGAAGGCGAAGGACCCCAAGGCCGAGTTTCGCTACCCCCGCGAGTGGCGCGAGCAGGTCGCGCGCCCCGGCGAGCCCCACGTGGTGCGGTTCAAGGTGCCGGCCGAGGGGGACGTCACCTACGTCGACAAGGTCTTCGGCGAGGTGAAGACCCCGAACGCGGCCCAGCAAGACTTCGTGCTGCTCCGGTCCGACGGCGTGCCACTCTACAACTTCGGGGCCGTGGTCGACGACGTCACGATGGGCATCACGCTCGTGGCGCGAGGGCGTGACCACATGGTGAACACCCCGCCGCAGATCCTCCTCTACGAGGCGCTCGGCGCGCCCGTGCCCGAGTTCGCGCACCTGCCCATGATGTTGAACCAGAAGGGCGCGAAGCTCTCCAAGCGCGACGGCGCGGTGGGCGTGTTCGAGTACCGCGACAAGGGCTACACCCCCGACGCCGTGCTGAACTACCTCGCGCGGTTCGGGTGGTCCTTCGGCGATCAAGAGGTGTTCTCGAAGACCGAGCTGGTCCGCGCGTTCGACTGGGCGAGCTGCGGACGCGGCGACGGCAAGTTCGACGAGAAGAAGTTCCTGGCCGTGCAGCACGAGCACCTGAAGAGCCCCGCGCGCGTGCCCGACGATTTGTATGTAGAGTACATGCGTCCGTTCGTCGAGGCGCGCGGCCTCGCGTTCGACGCCGCGATCGCGCGCGGCTCGCTCGTCATGGTGCGCGAGCGGGCGCGGACGCTGGTCGAGGCCGCCGAGGCCGTCGACTACTTCTTGCGGCCTACCCCCGTGTTCGACGAGAAGGCGAAGGAGAAGGCGCTCGTCCCCGAGGCCGCGCCGCTCCTGCTCGACCTCGCCGAGCGCCTCGCCGCGACCGAGCCCTTCGACGCGGTCGGGACCGAGGCCACGCTGCACGAGCTGCTCGCCGAGCGCGGCCTGGAGATGAAGCGCGTCGCGGCGCCGGTCCGCGTCGCCCTCACCGGTCGGGCGAGCAGCCCGGGCCTCTACGAGGTGATGGCGCTGCTCGGCAAGGCGGCCACGCTCGCGCGCCTCCGCGCGGCCGCCGCGCTCTGCGTCGCCGGGGCGAGCGCAGGCACCAGCGCCGCAGGCACCTGAAGATGAGCGCCCTCGCCGCCGGCGTCGTCCACACGGCGCGCTTCGCCGAGCTCCTCGAGACCGCGAAGCCCTTCCTGCCGATCCCCATCTTGGCCGGCCTCGCGCCGATCATGTGGCTGTTCTTCCGTGACACGTGGCGGGAGCTCGACGAGGACGCCCACCGCCACCGCGCCGAGCTGCTCGCCGAGGGCAAGACCGACTACCGCCCGTTCGTGGCGATGCTCATGTGCGCCCTGATCCTCACGATGCAGGAGTACTACGGCGGCCGGGCGGCCTACGTGGTCTACGCCAAGCCCGTGCTCGAGAAGTTCGACGCGGCCCACGCGGGCGCGCTTCATCTCGCGAAATTCGATGAGCTCTACAGCTATGCCTGGTGGGCCGGCACGCGCATCTTCGGCTACGTCGCGGTGCCGTTCTCGGTGTGGAAGGTGGTCTACCCGAAGGACTCGCTCCTCGACCTGGGCCTCCGCACGCGCGGCTTCTTCAACCACGCGTGGATCTACCTCTTGTTCCTCGGGGTCGTGCTGCCGGCGATGTTGGTCGTGGCGAACCAGCCGGACTTCGGCGCGTATTACCCGTTCTACAAGACCTCGTCGCGGAGCTGGTTCGACTTCCTCCTGTGGGAGGCCATGTACTTCGCGCAGTTCTTCGCGCTCGAGATGTTCTTCCGCGGGTTCTGGCTCGGGGTCCTGCGGCGCAGCATGGGCTCCGGCGCCATCTTCGCGATGGCCGTGCCCTACTGCATGATCCACTACGGCAAGCCCTACCTGGAGGCCGTGGGCGCGGTCGTGGCCGGGATCGCGCTCGGCTCGCTGTCGATGCGCACGAAGAGCATCTACCAGGGGTTCTTCGTGCACATCACCGTGGCCGCGCTCATGGATTGGCTCTCGCTGGCGCACCGGCACGCCCTCCCCACGCACCTCTGGCCGTGAGGGCGTCGCGCGGCGTGCGCCGACCGTGGCTCATGAGGTAAGGAAGACGTCGTGATCGACTATCGGGTGCTCGTCGCCGCCATCGCGTTCCTGCTCGTGCTCCTCTGGCGCTTTCGCCCGGAGCTCTCCAGCGACGACGCGCGCCCGCCCGTGCGCGGGCTCGACGCCGCCAAGACCGACGCCGAGCGGGTCGACATCCTGGTCACGGCGGGAGAGCGCTACGCGCAGCGCATGGGCGGCGCGCGGAAGGCCTCGGCCTGCTTCACCCGCGCCACGCGCATCGCCCCCGAGTCGGCCGACCTCGTCGCGCGGGCCGCGCGCGCCCTGAAGCGCCACCCGCGCGTCCTCGAGACGTTCCTCTGGCGTCGGCTGGGCGCGGGCCCCTGGGTCGGCCCCGAGCGGGACGTGGCCAAGGTGGCGCTCGCCGCGCTCGTCACGGTCTACGACGTCGCCTCGCCGACCCGGCCGCGCGCGCGCGCGCTCGAGCAGGTGCTCGCGTCGCTCGATCCGTCGGCCGCGCCCGCCGAGCCGGACGCCTGAGCCGCCCACGAGCTTGTTGCGCTGCGCGGCGCTCTCGGGCACCATCTGATCATGCTCACCATGCGCTCCGTGGCGCTGCGCGGCTGGGTGATGGCTCTCGGGCTGGTGGCGCTTCCGCTCACGGCCGCCGCCGATATTTACAAGTGGACCGACGCCGAGGGCGTCGTGCACTTCTCCTCGAAGGCCGATCCCAAGGCCAAGCTGTACCTCAAGGCGCCGCCGCCGCCCGCGAACGCCGCGCGTCCCGGGGTCACCCCCTTCGCGCCGCAAGACCGAGACCTGTCGCGGTACACGCGCTACGACGAGTGGATCCGGCAGGCGTCCACCCTCTACCAAATCCCCGAGGCGCTCGTCCGCGCGGTCATCAAGGTGGAGAGCGACTACGACGCGCGGGCCGTCAGCTACGCGGGCGCGCGCGGGCTCATGCAGCTCATGCCGCAGACCGCCGAGCGCCTCCAGGTGCGCGACATCAACGATCCGCGCGAGAACATCTTCGGCGGCGTGCGCTTCTTGCGCATCCTGGCCAACGCCTTCAACGGCGATCTGGCGCTCACCGTGGCGGGCTACAACGCGGGGGAAGAGGCCGTGATGCGCTACCAGGGCATCCCCCCGTACCAGCAGACCCGCGACTACGTCGTGAAGGTGTCGAAGTACTACCGGCGCTACCGCACCACGCCCGACGTGGTCGACGCGAGCATCGGCCCGCTCGACTGACCGGTCGTGGGCGCCCGCGCGGCGCGACCGGGGTCGCGAAGTTGGCCACCCCAGACGCCGCCGGTAATGTGGGCGTGTGCGTACCTACACCTACATCGGCGCCACCCTCTCCGTCCTCGCCACCTCGCTGCTCGCGCCCGCCGCCGCCGCGAAGCCCCCCGCCGTCGAGCTCCTCCACCGCGCGGAGACCGGGTCGATGCCCAAGGGGGCGTCGCTCTCGCCTGACGGGAGCACGGTGTACGTCACCAACTTCGGCCAGCGAAACCGAAACAACATCACGGTGCTGGACGCCCACACGCTGGCGCCGAAGGGGCGCATCGACGTCGCCGGGAACGTGGTCGAGAGCGTGCTCTCCCACGACGGCAAGACGCTCTACGTCTCCAACTTTGGGCGAAACTCGGTGGAGTTCCTCGACCTCGCCACGAAGACCGTGACCCGCGAGGTCAAGACCGACACCCACCCCAAGATCCTCGTGCTCTCGCCCGACGGCCGCTCGCTCTTCGCCGCCAACTGGGCGAGCGCCTCTGTGACGCAGATCGACGTGGCGACCGGCAGCGTGGTGCGCACGCTCGCCACGGGGCCGCAGCCCCGCGGCATGGCGATGACCCGCTCGGGCACGCTGTTCGTCGCGAACTTCAACGGCGCGAGCATCGACGTGTTCAAGGGCAGCGATCTGTCGCAGCGCACGCGGGTGCCGGCCTGTGCCATCCCGAGGCACCTCGCGCTCTCGCCGGACGACAAGACCCTCTTCGTCTCTTGCTACACCGCGAGCCAGGTGCACGCGTACGACGTCGCCACGATGACCGTGACCAAGCGCGTACCGGTGGGAAGCTCGCCCAAGTCGCTCGAGGTCTCGCGCGACGGACGCTACGTGTACACCGCCGACTACGGCATCGAGACGAACAGCGTCTCGGTGATCGACACGCGCGACTTCACCTCGCGCGTCTTCCCCATTCGCGGCATGCAGCGCGGGAGCGGCGTGGCCGTGGCGCCCGATGGCCGCCACGCCTACGTCACCGGCTGGCTCGACAGCCACGTCTACATGGTCGGCCTCAAGCCGGAGGCGGCCGCCACGCCGACCGCGCCGGCGGCGAAGGGCGACGAGCCCGCGCCGTCCGCGCCCGCGGCG
>CAZHGG010000323.1:0-6754 GCA_964531755.1 uncultured Polyangiaceae bacterium | reverse complement strand
CCCGCATATCCCCCGCCGGACACCGCGAAGCCGGGCACGCCGCCGCGGCCGCCGCCCACGAAGGCGGGGTTCCTCGTGGGCGCGCACGTGGGCGGCATCGGCATCGCGCAGTCGAACGCGGGCGACGGCGGCCTCGCGGGCGGTCCCGACTTCATGTTCCGGTTCGCGAAGGTCGTGCTCGCCGGCGCGACGGTGCAGGTCGCGTCGATCAACTCGGTCACGAGCTACATGGCGGCCGCGCGCATCTCCTTCCTCACGAGCCCCGACCGCTTCGCCTTCACGGCGGGCGCGCTCGGCGGCGTCCGCGGCAGCGGCGGAGCCACCGGCGGCACCTTCGGCGGCACGCTGGGCTTCTCGATCCCGGTGAACCCCCACTTCCGCATCGACCCGCGCCTCGACGTGACGGCCACGCGGTTCGACTCCCTCGGGCTCACCCCCTACGTGTTCTTGGGCGTGGGCGGGTACTACAACCACGACTTCGCGTCGAAGCCGGAGGACCCCAAGTAGCGCTGGCCCCTTGGCGGAATGGCATACGCAGAGGATTTAAAATCCTTGGCCCGGAAGGGCGTGCCGGTTCGAGTCCGGCAGGGGCTACCAGGTTGATATCGCTGGTGTTTTCGTCGGGGGTTTCTTGCGGGTTTGGCGGGCCCATTGACGCGCCGTTGACGCGGAGCCCTGCTACCGCGTCCAGCATCGGGGCGAGCGGCCCCGCGTTCAGCGCGCCGACGGGGCGGGCGGCTCCCCCCCCCCGCGCCCCCCGCCGCACCCCCCCCACCCCCCCCGGGAAGGGTCGGGTCCACTCGAGGTCCGAGCGCAACATTTTACCGCGGTAGAATGACACGCCCGCGGCCGAGGCACGGTGCGCGCGGCGAGGCCTATCCTGGAGGGATGGCCGCCGAACCGCCCGACGCGCGACGCGCGCCCGCCTCCGCCGAGGCGACGGGCGTGACGCCGGCGCCTACGCCGAGCGAGCGGCGCGTCGCCCTCGAGGGCACCTGCAACTTCCGCGACCTCGGCGGCTACGCGACCACCGACGGGCGGCGCGTGCGGGCCGGCGTGCTGTTTCGCTCCGACAACCTCTCGCGGCTCGGCGAGAGCGCGCACGCGCGGCTCGCCTCGCTCGGGCTCCGCGCGGTGGTCGACCTCCGCACGGCGAACGAGCGCGCGACGCGGCCGAACCGCCTCCCCACCTCGGGCGCCCCGCGCGAGGTGCACCTGCCGATCTCGCTGCTGCCCGAGCTCGAGCTGCGCTGGACCACGCGAGAGAAGCTGCGGTTCGCGCTGCGCGGGGGCGTCCGTCGCCTCGACGGCGCGCGGCTCCTGCAGGCGTACCGCGAGCTGCCGACGCGCGCCGCGGCGCCGCTCGCGCGCATGTTCGAGCTGCTCCTCGAGCCCCCCGGCGGACCGCTCTTGATCATGTGCATGGGCGGGAAGGATCGCACCGGGTTCTGCGCCGCGATGATCCTCACGGCGCTGGGCGTGCCGCGCGAGCAGGTGCTCGAGGACTACCTCCTCACCAACACCCTCGCGGCCGCGCGGGTGGGCCGGCTCGTGCGGCGGCTGCGGCTGCTCACGCTCAACCAGGTGGACGCGGCGACGCTGCGCCCCTTCCTTGAGGCGCGCGCGGAGTACCTCGCGGCCGCGCTCGACGCGATCGACGCCCGGCACGGCGGCGTCGACGCGTACCTCACAGATGCCGCGGGCCTCGGACCGAAGGCGCGCGAGTCGCTGCGGGCCGCGCTCCTCGAGTGAGCGTCAGCGGAGCCGCTGCTTGTGCACCCGCAGCAGGTTGGTGCGGTCGACGAAGGTGATCGCGTTCGCGAGGTCGGCGAGCGTGGGGGTGGTGCCGCCGCCCGTGCGCACCCGGTGGGTGAGCGGGTTCGGGTTCGCGGCGGTGGGGTGCGGCTGCTCGGCGTGCTGGTCGTAGCGCCGGAGGTAGAGATCACACTTCTGGCCTCGCTGCTCCAGCGGCCCGAGTGCGGCTACGGCGCGGGCGTCGTCTGCTGGTGAGCGGCGGGAGCTCGGCCGCCATCACGACACGAGCTCGCGGTCGCGACCCCTGGCAGAGAGGGCGCTAGGGCTTGCGCACGATCTTCCAGACGTCCGCGACCCAGCGGGCGTCGTCGTCGAACGCGTTGCCGGCGCCGACGAACATGGCGTCGTCACGGACCCACAGGCTCGCAGAGTGGCGGGCCAAGAACTGCGGCTCGCTCGCGCCGTACCAGTTCGCGCCGTCCTCCGTGTACCAGGCGTCGCCGAGGTTGTCGGGGCCCCATCCACCGATCACCCAAAGCCTCCCGTCGAAGACGCCGACGCTGTGGAAGTAGCGCGCCGAGAAGGGCGGGCTCTCGTCCACCGGGGTCCAGCGCGCGCCATCGACCGTCGACCACACGTCGTTGCGGAGAACGCGCCAGTCCCCGGGATCCTGACCAGGCGGCGGGTCGTCGTAGGTGCCCCCGCCCACGATCCACAGCCGGTCCCTGAAGGTCACCGCCCCGGCGAGCCCGCGTGGAGCCCACATGGTCCCTTCCGTCGGCACTTGCTTCCAGCTCGCGCCATCGCTCGACTGCCACACGTCGTTGAAGACCTTGCGCGGCGCACCCGGCCAGACGGGGTCCACGGCGGACTCGACGCGCTGCCCGCCCATGAGCCAGAGCTTGCCCTGGAACACGCCGCTCATCGCCAGCGCGCGGCTGCCGTACTGAGCCTCCTCGCGCGGCCGCCAGCCGTCCATTTCGACCCACCGCCCGTAGGTAGGGCTCTCGGAGTTCGTGTCGATCTCCATCCGCGGTGTCGTCGTGTGGATGTCGGTGCGAACCCAGGAGACGCCGTCGGTCGAGCTCCAGGTGTCGGTCTGGTAGTGTCCCTGGTTCGCGTCCCCACCGACGACCCACATCTTCCCACCCCACGAGTGATAGCCGCCTTGGTGCCGGCCCTCCCAGTGGGACGTGCGGTCGAAGGTGTCGGCGTCGAGGAAGGTGTTGGGCCGCACCTGCGTCCACGTCTCCCCGTCGGCGCTGCTCCAGACGTCGTTCGCGGTGTTCAGCGGGAACCGGCTCGGGTTCCACCCCCCGAGGAGCCAGAGCTTCCCGCCATGAACGATCGCGCCCGCCCCGTCGCGAGCTCCCCAGGGCGCGTCATTGGTCACGCGTGTCCACGCGTAGTCGCGCTTGCGGGAGGGGGCGAGGCGGACGTCGGCGGTGAGCTGCGGCGCGGCGACGGGTGCGCCGGTCTCCGCTGACAGGAGGGTGACCCGGAAGCGGACGGCGGGCCCGCTCGAGCCGGGCACGGTCCAGACGAATCGGCCCCGCCACGAGGGCACGGCGCCGACCTCTTCCCAGCTGAAGCCTCCGTCGTAGCTCGCTTCGATCAGCGCCGGCATGCACACGGGTGCGGGCCCGCTGCACGCAGGCTCGGTAGGCGGCGCCCACCGGATCGCGTGGGCGCTCTCGCGCTCCCAGGCGGTGCCCTCCGGGATGGGGACCAAGGCGAGCGAGAGGGGCTCGCGGCGCGGGCCCGCTGTGGCGGCCGCCGCGGGCGGCGCGGGCGGCGTGGGCGCCTCCACGCTCGCCGTGGGAGACGACAGCTCAGGGTCGTTTGGCGCCGCGCACGCCGCGAGGGCGCTCGTAACAAGAGACGTGAGACCAAGGAGGCACACACGCCTCGCGCTCTTCCTCATGACCGGGAGAATGCGGCGGCGGCGGCGCCATCCACACTTAAGACCGCGTAACGCGGTTTGACTCCGCCGCCTTGGTCCGCGCTCGCGCCTCCCAGCGCGTCAGAACTCCCGCCCACGACGCGGCTCGCGGCCTGCCGCGCGACGACTTCGGAGACGCGCGGCCGAGCGCCCTTCCCGGGGCGACCCTTCCCGGGATCCGCCCGCCTGAAACGTCTGTAAGCTGAGGCGATGCTCTGCCGTCGCCTGGTCCTCGCCGCATCGCTCGTCCTGCCCACGCTGCTCACGGCGTCCTGCAAGCCGCCCGTCCCGGACGTCGCGCCGGGGCCAACGCCCGCGCCGCTCCGCGAGGCGTCGGTGAGGGGCAGTGCCGCATCGTCCCCACGCGCGCGACGCCGCTCGTGCTCGACTGGAAATCGCACGAGCGCGCCGATCTGGAAGAGGCGATGCGCGAGGGGCTCGCGGTGGTCGCGTACGACTGCAAGACGCTCCGCGTGCTCTCCGGCTGCAAGGCGCCCGGCGCCTACGGGTTCATGGGGGTCGAGCGGAAAACCGACACGCTCCAGCTCGCCGACGCCGACGAGATCCGCGCGAACCTGCCGACGTTCGGGGCCACGTTCGCCGGCGAGATGTCCCGCGGCTCGAGCCTCGACCTGGCCTACGTGATGGTGGGCAAGCGCCGCACCGCGGTCGCCTCGGTGCCGCGCGAGGCGATCGAGAAGGACCCCGCCTGCGCCGGCGCGACCCATTTCGTGCGCGGCGCCTACCTCGGCGCCTTCGCGATGACGAGCGGCGAGGCCGGGAAAGTGCGCGCGGCCGCGGAGATCTTCGGCTTCGGCGCTAGCGGGCAGACCCAGGGCTCGAAGACCCGCGCGTCGCGCGACGGCGATCCGAAGGCGTGCGAGGCGTCACGCGCCGCCGCCGACGCACCGCCGCCCGCGTGCGGGTCCCCCATCCGCCTCGAGCTCGTCGCGCTGGGCGAGCGCAAGGGCGACGTGGAGGTGGGCCGGTGCCCCGCGGGCCTCACCCTCATGGGCGGCAAGTGCACGGCGGCGTCCGCGGCGGTCGCCGAGGCCGGCCAGCTGTGCGACCCCGACCACCCCGCCGACTGCGAGACGCAGTGCATGAAGGGCAACCTGCCTAGCTGCGGCTTTCGCGCGTACGCGCTCCACTACGCGATCGGGGGCGTGCCGCGCGACCTCGTGCAGGCGGGGAAGCTGTACCAGAAGGCGTGTGAAGGCGGGGTCGAGTTCGCGTGCAGCGGCCTCGGCATCTTCTACTCGACGGGCCAAGCCGGCTTCCCGCGCGACATGGCGCGCGCGCTCGCGCTCCACCGGCGCGCGTGCGACCACGGCGACGCGCGAGGGTGCTTGAACCTCGGCGTCGCGTACGAGCACGCCCGCGGCGTGGCGAAGGACCTGGACCTCGCGGTGAGCTACGCGCGGCGCGCGTGCGCCGGCGGTCAGGCCCACGGATGCGCGAACCTCGGCGTGTACTACGAGACCCAGAAGGCCCCCTCGCTCACGGCCGATCCCGGGCAAGCCAAGGAGCTCTATACGCGGGCGTGCCACGCGCGGTCCGCCGCGGGCTGCACCAACCTCGCGAGCCTCCACTACCGGGGCGTCGGGGTGCGCCAAGATCGCGGTGAGGCCGCGCGGCTGCGGCGGGACGCCTGCGCCATGGAGACATCGGAGAAGGCCCTCGATGCCTGCCAGGAGCTCGCCGCCCAGACCCTCGCGGGCGACGGCGTGGCGAAGGACGTGCCGGGCGCGCTCGCGCTCGAGCGCGCGTGCCTCATGGGGCGCGGCAACGCGTGCTGGGTGCTGGCGAACCTGCACCGTGAGGGCGCGGAGGTCCCCAAGAGCGACACCGCGGCCAACGCCCTGCTCGAAGAAGCGTGCGGGAAGGACGTCGGCGACGCGTGCAGCGTGCTCGGGTACGCGTACGAGAAGGGCCTCGGCCTGACAGCCAGCCTCTCCCGCGCCGAGGCCCTCTACGGCAAGGCGTGCGAGCTCCACTCGGCCGTGGGCTGCTTCAACGTAGCCGCGAAGAAGGGCCCCTACGCGCGAGAGACCGCGGGCCTCTACGAGGAGGCCTGCGAGACCTACGGCCCGGCCTGCAAGTCCCTCGGCGCGCTCTACGAGTACGGCCGCGGCGTGGCGCGCGACCCCGACCGCGCGCGGTCGCTCTACGAGAAGGGCTGCGCCATGGGCGACGGCGCGTCCTGCGCCGACTACGCGCGCTCCACGCCGAACGCCGCGAAGGCCTTCGAGGTGACCGACAAGGCGTGCGAGGCGAAGTCCGCCGAGTCGTGCGAGATGGCCGCGAGGCTCGCGCTCTCCGGCTCGGGCACGGCGAAGAGCGTGCTGCGCGCCGCCGACCTCGCCGAGCACGGCTGCGCCGCCGGGAGCGTCGCGAGCTGCGAGCTCGCGGCACGCCTCCACGAGAGCGGCGGGGACCTGCCCCGCGACGAGAAGAAGGCCACCGGCTTCCACATGGCGGCCTGCTTTGCCAGCGCGCCCAAGCTCGACTTCTCGCGCTGCAAGGCCGAGTGGGGCCCCGAGCTCTGCGCGAAGAACAAGGAGGGATGTACGCAGTTTGCCTACAAGCTCGCCCAGGGAAAACAAGGGCTCAAGAAGGACCCCGCGCAGGCGGTTCGGCTGTGGGCGCTCGCGTGCGACGCGGGCCACCCGAACGGCTGCTGGGGTCTGGCCGACGCGCACGCGAACGGCTGGGGCGTCCCCAAGAGCCTCGTGAAGGCGCGCACCTTCTGGGCGAAGGCGTGCAAGGCCGGCGAGCAGAAGGCCTGCGGCAAGCAGCAGTAGCCCCCTAGCGCCCACCCCGGCTGAAAATCGCGACAATCGTCGCGCGGGGTGCCTGCTCGCCGGCCCGTCGTGGCACTCTCCCATCATGCGAAGAGCGGCGCGCGTGTTCTCGGTCGCGGCGGTGGTGGGGCTCGTGGCGGCGTGCGGCGGCAGCACCGTGAGCGAAATCTTTGACCCCGTGGACGCGGCCGGCGTGGCGCCCGACGGCGCGGTGATCGGACCCGACGGCGCGGTCGTCACGCCCGACGGCGCG
>CAZHGG010000322.1:0-6756 GCA_964531755.1 uncultured Polyangiaceae bacterium | reverse complement strand
AGACGGTGAGCATCACGAGCCACAGCGACACGCCGTCGAGGGCCACGTGGTAGTGAATGCCGAAGCGCTCGACCCAGACCACGTCCTGGTCGAAGTGAAACTCGCGGCCCATCGACACCTGCAGCAGCGGCAGGCTGAGGAAGAGCGAGAAGAACATGACCCCGAGGGTGACGGCCTTCAGCGTGCGCGGCGCCTGCCGCGGCAGAAAGAGGATCGCCGCCGCGCCGAGCATGGGCACCGCGATGAGCCAGCTGAGCAGGGTGTGCGACTCGGCCGGCGGGGTGGTGGGGTCGGCCGCGTCGGCCGCGCCCGGCCACATGCGCTGGACGAACAGCGCGAGCAGACCCGCGATGAGGGCGAGGGTGAGGCGCACCCCCCGGGAGTGGCCGCGCGGCGCGGCGCCGACGACCACTGCCGGGACGAGGATCGGCATGAGGGAGCCGAGGGCGCCCAGGACCTTACCGAGCGTCTCGGGGACGACGACGTAGGAGGCGCTCGCGATGACGAGCAGCATCGCCCCCACGACGAGGACGGAGTACGGGGACGAGGAGGGCGGGTTGGCGCCGGGCTCGGCGCTCCGCGTGTCGACGGCGGCCATCAGTTCGCACCAAGCTTCGTGGAGGTCGGGTCAAGTGTTGGATCGATCGCGCCCAGTTTGTCGAGCGAGGGCTTCTCGGCGGGGGGCCGCGTGAGCGTGACCTCACGGGTGGCGCCGAGGCCGAAGGCGTTCTTCACCTCGAGGCGCACGGTCTGGGTCTTGTCGGCGTCGAGGTGGAGCTTGAGCTGCGTGCTCGCGGGCGAGAACTTGGGCTCCTCTTTGTCCTTGGGCTCCTTGCCGGCCTCGGGCGTCCACCGGTAGGCGTAGCCCATGCCGGGCGCGGCCTCGAGGAGGTAGTCGCCGTTGGCGTTCTCGCGCACGACCAGGTCGGCGCGGGGCACGACGACGAACCAGCCGATGAAGACCAGGCCGAAGGCCATCGCGCCGGCGTACACGTGGATGACGCCGTTCTGGACGACGCGGAGCAGCGTGCCGAAGGCCGCGACCAGCAGCGCCGTGAGGCGCGCGAGGATCGCGTCGAAGAAGCCCTGGTCAGCCGAGATCGCCGTGTCGGCGAGGGCGTCGACGCCGTTCCACACGGTCGCGTCGTAGAGCTCGTCCACCCGCCACTTGTCGAGCAGGAGCTTGTAGAGCCCGGGCGCCTGGGCGGCCATCTCCTTCGGCGGCCCGCCCTTCTTCAGGATGTAGAACTGGTAGGCCACGAAGGTGCCGATCGCGAAGGCCGCGAAGGCCGCCGCGGTGAGCGGGTACTCCTTGTGGTGCGCGGCCTCGGCGCTCGGCAGCACCTGGATGGCCTTGCTCGCCTCCTCGAACACCGGCTCGAGCCAGTGATCCATCGGCGGCTTGTGGTCCTTGAAGAGGCCCGCGAAGAGCGCCGGGTTCAGGAAGCCCGCGGCGAGCGACAGCGTGCCGAGGATCATCAGCGGCACGGTCATCTGCCAGGGGGACTCGTGCGGGGCGAGCCCCGGCTTCTTCAGGTCCTCGTGGTGATGGTGCGCGTCGTCGTCGTCGTCGCCGTGCGCGTCGTCGTGGTGCGCGTCGTGGTGCGAGGGCGTCGACGGCTTGCCGATGACCCAGCCCTTGAAGTCGCCGAAGAAGGTGAGGATGAAGGCGCGCGACATGTAAAACGCGGTGAGGACCGCGGCCGCGAGGCCCATCGCCCAGAGCACCGGGCCCACCCACGTGGGCTGCTGCCACAGGGTCTCGGCCGCCTTCGGGCTCATGTGCGCCGCGGCGCCGTTCACCGGGTGGTTCACGAACGCCTTGAAGAGGATCTCGTCCTTCGAGAAGAAGCCGCTCGTGAGCGGGAACCCGACGATGGCGAGCGTGGCGGCGCCGAACGTCCAGAACGTGTGCGGCATGTACTTGCGGAGGCCGCCCATGTACCGCATGTCCTGCGATTTCACGTCGTCGTGGATGCGCGCGTGCATCGCGTGGATGACGCTGCCGGCCGCGAGGAAGAGGCAGGCCTTGAAGAACGCGTGGGTGAGCACGTGGAAGAAGCCCGCGGTGAACGCCCCGACGCCGACGCCGAGGAACATGTACCCGAGCTGGCTCACCGTGCTGTACGCCAGCACCTTCTTCAGGTCGTTCTGCACGAGCGCGATCGTCGCCGCGAAGAGGGCGGTGAACGCGCCGGTGAAGGCGATCACCGTCATGGTGAACGGCGAGAGCACGAACACGAAGGACAAGCGGCAGACGAGGTAGACGCCGGCGGTGACCATCGTGGCCGCGTGGATGAGCGCGGAGACCGGGGTTGGGCCGGCCATCGCGTCGGGCAACCAAACGTAGAGCGGGATCTGGGCGCTCTTGCCGGTGCACCCGAGGAAGAGCATGAGGCCGACGGCCGTCGCGCCCGTGATGACGAGCGGGTTCTTGGGCTGCAGGAAGCTCAGCGCGCCCTGGAACGTGCCGCCGCCGATGGGCCAGAGGTGGACCTGCATCGGATCGGCGTGGCTGACGAGGGAGCCGGCGCCGTTCTCGATGCCGTTCCAGTCGAGCGCGCCCGTGTAGTGCACGAGGAGGAACATGGCGCAGAGCAGGCCGAAGTCGCCTACGCGGTTCGCGATGAACGCCTTCTTGCCGGCGGTGGCGTTCGCCTCCTCCTTGAACCAGAAGCCGATGAGCAGGTAGCTGCAGAGCCCGACGCCCTCCCACCCGACGAACAGGACGGGGAGGTTGTCTGCGAGGACCAGCACCAGCATCGAGAAGACGAAGAGGTTCAGGTACGCGAAGAAGCGGTAGTAGCCCGGGTCCTTCTCCATGTACGCGGTCGCGTAGAGGTGGATGAGGAACCCGACGCCGGTGATGACGAGCATCATCACGCCGGAGAGCGCGTCGACGCTGAACTTCAGCTCGATGGGCACGCTCGCCCCGCGGGCGCCCGTGGTGCGCATCCAGTCCCACGCCTGCCAGGAGAGCTTCACGTGCTCACCCGAGTGGTGCGAGGCCTCGCGGTCGAGCAGGAGGAACGTCAGCGCCGAGGCGAGGAAGGCGATGCCCATGACCGAGAGCGTCATGGTCTTGACGGCGGGCTTGCCGAGCCGCTTACCCCAGAGGCCGTTCACGATGGCCCCGAGGAGCGGCATCCCGAGGATGACCGCCAACAGCGTGAAATCGCCGGCGGGGAAGAGCGTTGTCAGGAGCTTGAGCATCGGACGAGGAGTCCTTCGAGTAAGGTTCGGAAAAGATTCGGCATTCGACTGGCGCGAGCGCTCAGTTCTTGAGGAGGTCGGCCTCGTCGGTGCGGACCGAGCGGCGCAGGCGGAACATCGCGATGACGATCGCGAGGCCGACGGCGACCTCGGCGGCCTCGGCCGCGATGAGGAAGAAGGCGAACATCTGGCCGGTGTGGCCCTTGGGCGCCGCCCGGTTGAACGCGACGAAGGCGAGGTTCACCGCGTTGAGCATGATCTCGATGCTCATCAGGGTGACGATGACGTTCCGCCGGAAGAGGAAGCCGATGCCCCCGATGGTGAAGAGGATCGCCGAGAGGAACACGTAGCTGTCGGTCGTGATCACGAGTCGGTCTCCTTGGCGGTCGCGGTCGCCGCAGCGATGGCCGGCTTCGAAGGGCTCGCCTGCTTGCCTCGCGCGACCGCGATGGCGCCCACGATGGCCACCATCAGCAGGGCGCTCGACAGCTCGAAGGGGACGAGGCCCTGCGTGAAGAGGACGCGGCCGACGGCGTCGATCCCGCCGAAGTCGCTCGCCGCGACCGGCGGTACGGTGCCCGCCCCAGGGTTCTGCGCCGCGGCCTGGAGGCCTGCGCGCACGAGCAGCGTCATCGCGCCCACCCCGCCGAGCCCGAAGGCGAGCGCGCCGATCGCGCGGCTCGGGAGCCCCCGCCGGTCGGATGGCGTGTTGGACGAGGGGCCGAGGAGCATGATGACGAAGAGGAACAGGACGACGATCGCGCCCGCGTAGACGATGAGCTGGATCGCCGCGAGGAACTGGGCGTGCAGCGCGAGGAACAGCCCCGCCACGCTCAGGATCATCATCAGCAGGCCCATCGCGCCCCGGATGGGGTTCTTCGCGGCGATCGTGGAGATCGCTCCGATGACCGCGAGGGTGGCGCAGATCCAGAAGTAGGCTTGTCCGAGGTTCACGGGAGATCCTTCGCGGTGGTCATACGGTGGTCTGTCCGCCAGAGGACGCGAAGCCGTGGCCGTCGACCACGAGAGAGGCGCGCTTGCCCCTCGAGGGGTCGCCCACGTAGGCCTCGAAGTCCTTACGGAACTTCTTCAGGAAGCCGAGGGCGGGCATCGCCGTGCCCTCGCCGAAGGCGCAGATGGTGTTGCCCATGATGTTGTTGGCGACCGAGTGGAGGGTGTCGAGCTCCTCCAGCGTGGCCGAGCCGTCCATGAGCTTCTCGCAGATCCGCAGGAGCCACCCCGAGCCCTCGCGGCACGGCGTGCACTGTCCGCAGGACTCGTGGCGGTAGAACTGCATGAGGTTGTGCATCGCGGCGACGGGGCTCGTGCCCTCCGCCATGACGGTGATGCAGCAGGTGCCGAGCATGGTGCCGAGGCCGCGCGCGGTGTCGACGCCGAGGGGGACGTCGAGGATGCTCTTCCCGTCGTACGGGTGGAGCGGGGACTTCTCGTCCGGCGCGCTCACGAGCTCGTCGGCGCGCAGGATGGGGGTGGACGAGCCGCCCGGGATGACCGCCCACAGCGGCTTGTCCCCGAGGACGCCGCCGCCCACGTCGTAGATGAGCTCGCGGAGCGTGGGACCGACCGCGAGCTCCACCACGCACGGCTTCTTCACGTGGCCGTTGAGGCCGTAGAGGCGCACGCCGCCGTCGCCGATCGCGTGGAGCGCCGAGAGCTTGGAGAACTCCTCGCCGCCCATGAGCATCATGCTCGGGACCACGCCGATGGTCTCGAGGTTGTTCACGGTGGTGGGGCACCCGAAGGCGCCGACCTGCGCCGGGAACGGCGGCTTCAGGCGCGGCTCGCCGCGGCGACCCTCGAGCGAGTTGAGGAGGGAGGTCTCCTCGCCGCAAATGTACGCGCCCGCGCCGGTGTGGACGTGGACCTCGACCGGGTAGTCCTTCCCGAAGGGGCGCGCCCCGAGGTAGCCCTTGGCTCGGGCCTCGACGATCGCGGCCTCGAGGCGGGCCTTCGACAGGTGCAGCTCGTCGCGGACGTAGATGTAGGCGACGTGCGCGCCGATGCCGAAGCACCCGATGATGCAGCCCTCGACCACCGCGTGGGGGTTCAGCTCCATCAGCGTGCGGTCTTTGTGGGTGCCGGGCTCGCCCTCGTCGGCGTTCAGCACGAGGTAAGCGGGCTTCGTGGGGTGCGGCCGCATGAAGCTCCACTTGATGCCCATCGGGAAGCCGGCGCCGCCGCGGCCGCGGATGTTGGCCTTCTTGGCCTCCGCCAGGACCTCGTCGCGCGACATGGAGGTGAGCACCTTGCGCGCCGCCTCGTAGCCGCGCGCCTCGCGCTCGTACACCGGGAGCGTGTGACCGTCCTTGATGTCGTAGACTTTTGTGAGTAGATTCGTGGGCTTGAGCATGTTCTTGTTCTTCTCGTCCGCTCAGCGCCGGAGGCCGTCGAGGATCGCGTCGACCTTCTCGGGGGTGAGGTTCTCGAAGTAGTCCTTGTCGACCTGGATCATCGGGGCGGTGCCGCAGCTCGCGAGGCACTCGGCCGTGCGCAGGGTGATGGCGCCGTCGGACGTGGTCTCGCCCGCGTGGATTCCCAAGCGCTTCTCGCAGTGGTGCAGGAGCTCACCGGCGCCGCGCAGGGCGCAGGGCAGGGTGCGGCAGACCCAGACCTGGTGCTTGCCCACCGGCTTCTGGTTGAACAGCGTGTAGAACGTGACGACGCCCTGCACGTGGGCCGCCGAGAGCTCGAGGCGCGCCGCGACGAACTCGATCACCTCGGGCGAGACCCATCCCTCCTGCTCCTGGCACAGGTGGAGCAGCGGAATGCAGGCGGCCATCTTGGTCGGGTAGCGACCGAGGAGGTCCGTGAGCTTCTGTTCGCGTTCGGGGGTCAGCTGAAAGGGCATCGCTCGTGGGCTCGTAGTGTTTCGGGGAAGCGTGAAGTCGAAGCGGGGCGGCCTGCGGGGAGCGGAGGGACGAGAGGGAGGAGCGGGAGAGGAGCGGTGAGGAGAGCGCCCGGAGCCGGCGAGGACCCGAGAACGTGGGAGAAAGGCGCCCGCTTTCGGGGTGGGGCCCGGCGCTTGGCCTGGAGGAAGACCGCCCCGCGAATTCCCTGTAAAATGCGGCCGGACGCTAGTGTCGGCGGACCCGCGCTGTCAAGCAGGGATGCGCTCGGCCACGCCGGGGGACGTGGCGCGCGGGCCGCGGAGGTGCTCGCGGGGCCCGAGGCGGGCGCGGGCTCGAGCATGTGCGGCGAAGTGCGTACGAGTGCGTAAAAAAGACCCGAGGGACTTGAGGATTCGCGGCGGCGGGAGATATCCTCGCGCCGAGGGGGGCCGCTCGACGAGCGACCCGCGCTTGATTTCTGTTTGCGCTCGTGCCGAAACGACGCGTGACGCGTGCTGGAGGATCGATGTTCTGCCCCAACTGCGGGAACCAAAACCCCGAAAATGCCCCTACGTGCGTGAAGTGTGGCTTCGCGCTGAAGGCGGCCGCGCCTCAGAAGTTCAAGGGCACCATGATGCTGGCGGAGGGCCTCGGCGCCCCGCCGGGCGCGGGCGCTGGCGCCGTGGGCGCGGCG
>CAZHGG010000321.1:3527-6772 GCA_964531755.1 uncultured Polyangiaceae bacterium | reverse complement strand
CGTAGCCGGCGCCGCCGAACGTCTCGAGCGCCTCGCTCGCGACCGCCACGGCCTGCTTGCCGGTGGTGAGCTTCACGATGGGCGTGAGCAGGCGCAAGAGCGCGCGCTCTGCGTCGGTCGCCACCGACACCTCCTCGCGACCGAGGAGCTGCACCACGCGAAACGCGAGGCAGAACGCGGCGTTCGTCTCGGCGACCATCCACGCGAGGGTGTCGGCGTGCAGCGGCTTCTGCGCGAGCGGCGCGCCGAACGCGACGCGCTTCCTGGCGTAGTCGCGCGCGAGCCCCACGGCCTTCTGCATGGCCGCGACGGCGCACACCGAGTTCCACGTGCGCGTCACGGCGAGCATCGGCGTGATGTTCTTGATGCCGTCGCGGAGGCCCATCACCGGCGTCGCCACCGTGCCCTCCAGGAGCAGCTCCGCCGTGGGCACCATGCGCGTGCCGAGCTTGTCCTTGAGCCGGTTGATCTGCAGGCCGTTGAGCCTCCCCTCCGCGTCGCGCGTCTCCACGTAGAACAGGGCGAGGCCGCTGCCTCCCGGTGGGCCCCCGTCGGGGCGCGCCAGGGTGAGCGCCATCTCGGAGGTGGTGGCCGAGGTGAACCACTTCGTGCCGTGGAGCGTGAAGGCGTCGTGCGCGCCGGCCGCGCCGCGCGGGCGCGCGAGGGTCTCGGTGATCGCGACGTCCGAGCCACCGGTGCGCTCGGTCATCCACTGGCCGCTCGTCCACGCCTGCGCGGGGTCGCGAGAGAGGAGGTGGGGCAGGGCGCGCTCGGTGAGCGCCGCGTTCCCCGACGCGAGGAGCGTCTTCGCCGCGCCGTCGGTCATGGCGAGCGGGCACGAGTACACGTGCCACGAGGGCTCGAGCACGTACGCGAGCATGAACTGGTGGACGCGCGAGTGCTCCGCGGTCTTGCGCTCGTACGCGGTGGCGACGACGCCGCGCTCGGCGGCCACGCGCTGCGCCTTTTTCCAGAGCGAAGTGAGCTCGATGTGGTCTACACGCTTTCCCCACGCGTCCCACGAGGTGAGGCGCGGCTCCTCCTTGGGGTCGGTCAGCGACGCCGCGTAGAGGGCGCGCGCGTCGGCGTGCGCCGCTCGGAGCTCGGGCTCGACCACCGCGAGCGCGTCGCCGGGCACGTGCCGGCGGAGCCAGTGGAGGAGGAGCGCGTCGTCGTCGAGGGCGCGGGGCAGCTCGGGCGGGGTCTGGAAGAACGCCATGCGGCGATCTTTCTACCGATTCCGACGCGGGGCGAGGAAAACGTGCGCGAAAAAGCTGCGCGGGCTCCGGCCGGCGCCGTGCTCGAGCGGCCCGAGAATGCCCACGACTCGGGGACGCTCAGAACGTGGTGAAGTAGCCGAGCGCCCCGCCGCCTCCCGCGAGCGGCGACACCGTCAGGCGGCTCGCCACGGGGTGCTCGGCGAGCCACGCGTTGTAGTTGGAGCGCTTCACGAGCCCCACCACCATCAGCGGGATCCCCACCACGGCGAGCGACGCGCCGAAGATGTACCCGAAGCGCTCGCACCCCGCGGTCGACTTGCCCGTGGTGGCGGCCCCGCTCCCCGTCTTGCAGATCGACGGCGTCGCGATCACCGTCACGGCGCCGAGCCCCGTGAGGACCGTGCCGGCGATGAGGAACCCCGTGCCCTTGGAGGGGCGCTCGCTCGGCGACGCGGCGGGCGGCTTGCCCGAGGGCTCGGCGCGCGCGGGGCTGGTCGACAGGAGCGAGGCGCTGAGGAGCAGGGCGACGGAGGATCTCACGAGGCGAGTGTACTCAACTCGCGCGGCCACGGCACGCGCGCGCGGGGGGAGTCACACGAAGCGCACCCACGCGACCGTGCGCTTTGAACTTGCGCCGCGTCCACGACGCGCTAGCGTCGGGGCCATGAAGAGCACCAAGAAGGCCCGCAAGCTGTCCGTGACCCTCGTCGTCCGCACCGGCGTCCGCGCCGGCAAGCGCTCCATCGCCCGGGTTTGAGCGCGTGACGCGCCGACGGCGCGGCCCCTCACCCTCGCTGATCACGTTCCCTGGCCTGGTCGTGCACCGCCACGGCCGGGCCGGCGGCGTGACGCTCGCGAACCAGAGCCACGGCACTCTCCTCGAGGCGTCCGACGACGTCCTCGAGGTTTTGTCGTTTTTTCGTGAGCCGGCGACCGTCGCCTCGTTCTTCGAGTCGTTCGACGTCGACCCAGCGATCCTCGACGAGCTCCAGCGGCAGGCGGTCCTCGTGGACCCGGCCAAGCTCGGCGCCCTTACCGGTGGCCTGCTGCAAGCGGCAGGAGCGCCGTTCGGAGCCAAGACCTACCTCCACGATCTGGGCGCCGCGCCGCGCGGGCGCGACACCACGTTCGCGATCGTCGGGGCCCCCTTCGAGCTCGGGGTCACATGCGAGGGCGGGGCGCGCGGGGGCCCGCGCGAGATCCGCACGGCCATGCCGATCGGGACCGATCCCGAGGGGCGGTTGCCGGCCACGCTCCTCGACGTGGACGCGCGACGGCGCGTCTCGACCGAGGGCGTGCGCGTGCTGGATCTGGGCGATCTCCAGGGGCTCCCGCAAGAAGGCCTCGACGCCGTGGGGGCGCGCCTCCGGCACGTGCTCAGCGCGGTCCTCGAGGCCGCAATGGTGCCCATCGTGCTCGGCGGCGACCACGCGCTCACCCACTTCGCGCTCGAGGCGGTGATCGCCAAACACGGCCCGATCGGCATCCTGCATTTCGACGCGCACCTCGACCTGAACGGCACAGCCCCCTGGCTCAACCACGCGAACGTGTTCTTCCACGCGCTCGCGCGGCCGGAGGTGAAGGCGCTCCGCCAGATCGGTGTGCGCGCCTACGAGGTGCTCACGGGCTGGGAGCGGGTGATCCCCGATCGGAGGCTCTCCTGGGTGACCGCGCGCGAGGTGGGCGGTGGCCTGACCCCCGCGCGCGTCCTCCGCGGCCTCCCTCGCGACCTGCCGTATTACCTCACGTTCGACGTGGACGTGCTCGATCCGCAGGTCGCCCCCGAGACCGGAGCCCCGGCGGTCGGCGGACTTCGCGTCGAGCAGGTCCTCCCGATCGTCGACGCCGCCGCGCGCACGCTGCGCATCGTGGGCGCCGACTTCATGGAGGTCGCCAGCGCGCCGACGCGGCGCAACGCGGCGGCGATGGCGACAGGGCGAATCCTCATGGAGCTGTTGCTCGCGCGCTGCCGCCGCGCCGCGCTGCGGCCCTCGAAGCTGGGCGCTCCCCGTTCGTAGCCGTGGT
>CAZHGG010000321.1:0-3427 GCA_964531755.1 uncultured Polyangiaceae bacterium | reverse complement strand
CAAGGAGAAGAAGCTCATGAAGAAGTCCCTCGTGTTGACCTCGCTCGTTGCCTCGATCTTCGCCGTCGGTTGCGCGGCGACCGACGCCGAGGAGGCCGAGGAGCTGGCGGCGAGCAGCGAGGAGGCCCTCAGCGCCGCCAACATCGCCGGCGCGTGGGAAGCAGAGACGGGGCCCATTTACACCATCACGTTCACGCGGAACTACGCGGAGACGCTGGGCGGCGGGCTCAAGGGCAAGAGCTTCGAGGCGGTGGTCGACAACGGGATCCGCTGCATCACCACCCCCTGCCCCGCCGCCGACAGCGTCGCCGGCGTCTACAAGGTGACGGGCGGCAGCAGGCTCACCCTCGCCTCCTACGACCGCCCCTCCCTCGTGTTCTCCCGCTACCTGGGCGACTACCGCGTGTCGCTCGCGAAGGGGAAGCTCACCCTCAAGAAGCTCGACGGCACGGTGCAGGGCACCTTCCACAAGGCGGCGCCCGTCACCGGCGAGAAGTGCGGCACGGTCGTCTGCGGCGCGGGCCTCGTCTGCTGCAACCCGCTCAGGAGCATCTGCACGCAGCCGGGCATGATGTGCATCCAGTGAGGCGCTGAAGCGGGGCCAACGCAGTCAGCGCCGATGCCTCGGCGCCGCCCGCGACGGGAGTTCTTCAGCACCCTGCTAGACGAGCTCTCGTCCCGGCGCCGGCGCGAGGCGGCTCAGCGCGCGGGCGCAGTCGGGCCGGTGACGAGCGGCGGCGACGACGGGGGCGAGCGGCGCCGCGAGCTCGGGGTCGGAGAGCGCCTCGTCGGGGAGGCGCTCGAGCACGGCGGCGAGGTGCCACCACGTCTCCGCGTCGGCGAGCCCGGCGGCGAGGGCGAGGAGCGCCGCGCCAGCGCCCTCCGCCACCTGCGCCGGCCCCTCGAGCCCGAGGAGCGCCGCGCGAACGGCCGCGATCTCGACCGCCGGAGGCGAGGTGTCACTCGCAAAAGCGTACGCAATTTCAATGGCTTGCAGAAGCGCGGTGCGCGCATCGTCCACGCGCCCCAGGGCGAGGCACGCCTCGCCGAGCAGCCGGCTCACGCGGAGCAGCGGGTCCCGCACGCCGGCGGCGACCGCGAGCGCGATCGCCTCGTTCCCGAGCGCGTCGGCCCGCGCGCCGTCCCCGCCGCGACCCGCGACGAGGGCGAGCGCCGCGAGGAGCTCCGCGCGGACCACGTCCTCGGCGGCCACCGGCATGGTCAGCGCGCGGCCCAAGCTGGCCTGGGCCTCGACGAGGTCGGACGCGCGGAGCGCGGCGAGAGCGCAGCACCCCTCGGCGGCGAAGAGAGAGCCCTCGTCGCCGAGGTGCGCGCGGAGCGCGCGGGCGGCCTTGAAGCTCGCGAGCGCGCCCGCGGCGTCGCCGAGGCGGTAGGCGATGTCGGCGAGCTCGGAGAGGTAGCGCTCCTCGTTCACGGGGTCGTCGTCCTCCCGAGAGCGGACCACGCCTTCGTTGGCTCGCTCGCGCGCCTCGGCGAACCGGCCGGCCTGACGCAAGAGCGTGACCCATCGGAACGGCGCGACGTGGCTCTGGGGGAAGCGGGCCTCCGCGCGCTCCAGCTCGGCCTGCCAGCGCATCGCGGGCTCGAGCTCACCCTTCCGGGAGTAGAGCTCCGCGAGGTTGTCGCAGAAGACCAACAGGCCCGCCGCGCCCTCTTCGTGCAGCCACGGGGGGAGCGCCGCGCCACGCAGCCGGGCCACGGCGCGCTCGCTGTCGTCGATGGCGGCGTCCAGGCGACCCGCGCGGGCGTGGAGGTAAGCGCGCCCGTTCAGCGCCCACGCCTCCGCGACGGCCGCGGGCCCGTCGGCGGCGCGCGCGGCCTCGAGCGCGCGCCCAATGGCCGCTTCGGCGTAGTCGGCCGCGGCGGCGAGGTCGCCTTGGCGTCGCCCCGAGTTGATGGTGAGCCGGTAGAGCAGGTGACTCTGGTGGAGTGGGCTCCGCTCGAGCGCGAGCGCGGCGCGGAGGTGGTGGTCGAGGAACCCCGGCAACGCCCGCTCTCCGGCCGTCGCCACCTGCTGGTTGTACGCGGCCAGCGCGACGAGGGTGTGCACCTCCGCGCGCGCGTCGTCGTCAAGGTCGGGGGTCGCGAGCAGCCGAACGCCCGCGTGCGCCACAGCGGGGAACGCGTACGCGCCGAACGCGTCGCGGAGCTCGGCGAGCGACAGGGGCGGTGGCTCCGGCGGGCTCGGCAGCTCGATCCCATCCCGCGTGGCCTCCTCCGGTGGCTCGTCGCCGCCGTCTTCGTGCGAGACCCGCTCGCGATCGCGCAGGGTCTCGAGCCAGCGCGCGGCCCGGTCGAAGGGCAGCCGATCGATCGCGTCGACGGGCCGCGACGCAGACGGGCTGGCCCCGAGCACGAGTGTAAACATCGGTTGCTGCTCGACAAAAAGGAGCGCGCGCCCGCTCTCTGGATCGAGTCGACAGAAATCGGGCAGGACCACCTGGTCGATCCCCGCCCGAGCGAGCAGCGCAGCGAGGAGCCGCCCGATCGCCGCAACCAGCGGCCGGAGCCGGGTCGGGTTGTGGGTCATGTAGCCGAGTCGGTCGGCGCGGTGGGCGTCGCGATGCGCGCGCTCCTCTGGGCGCAGCTCGCCGAGCCCGGGGAGGACGAGGCTCGCGAGCGCGCGGTCAGACGCGAGGGCTGCCTCGAGCGCGCCCGGTGCGAGCCGTGTCTCCAGCTCGGCGACGAGGCGACGCGCGCAGCCCCACGCCACAAAGGGAGAAGCCGGGACGAGCGTAACGCTCGATCCCGGCTCGGTCCCGTCGGAGCGAAGCGCTCGAACGACGCGTATCACGCCAGCGACGCCTCAGTAGGCCGCGCCGCGACGGGGCGCGTAACCCACGGCGCCCGCGTACACGAGGGCGCCGGCGGCGACACCGGACTTCACGGTCATGCCCTTGCCCGTGACCTGGACGGCGGACGCGGCGGGGGCAGCGGACACGACGGCGTTCTTCGACAGCATGCTGAGATTCATGAACCCTCCCTGGATGTGGAAGCGCGGAGGGTAGCGTGAGATCCGCGACTGTCAAGTCGCACATTGCACGACACGGGGTGTTAACGCCCCCCGAGCGGCAACGAAGGCGTCTTCCGCGCGACGCCCGGCGGCCCGTTCGTCGTGACGTCCATCGACGGACAGGAGCCCGTAGGAAAAAAAACTACATGTCGGTGATCGTTTCGTGGTCGCCGGGACACAGACCTCGTGAAGCCGACGCCGCTCGCCGCGCGGCGCGCCGCTGCCCACCACCCGACGCTCGCCGCGCGGCCTCTCGGCCGCGAAGGGGTCCCCATGTCCATGCGCTCGAAGCCCTCTCCACCCGCCCCTGCGTCCTGCGCGCCGCGCCTCCCGCGCGCGCTGCGGTGGGTCGCCCTCCTCGCCGCGCTCATGGCGTGCGAGCTCCCCGCGGGC
>CAZHGG010000320.1:0-6783 GCA_964531755.1 uncultured Polyangiaceae bacterium | reverse complement strand
GGCTCATCCACGGGACGAGGCTCGCACGAACAGGGCTCGACGGACGAGCACTGCTTGCGGGCGGCGCGTGTCGTCAGTCGGGGGGCGGCGAAGATGAAGGTCATCGACCGGTCGACTGACCACTTCCCGGGCGGCCGCGAGCGAATGCGCGAACTGTGGCACACTGGCCCCATGCGTCGAATGCCGTGGGCGTGGGTTCTCTTGGTGGTGCCTCCCGTCGTCGGTGGACTCGCGTCCTGCGGAGGCCCCGAGACCAGCCCGAACGAGGCCGAGGCGGGCCTGGTCGAGGCGTCCGTGCCCATCCCATCGGGGACCGCTTCGAACGGCACCGACAGCAGCGTCGACGCGGCGCTCCCTCCCGACGTCGCGGTGCCCCCTCCGTTCCGCTGCACGCGCACGAATGAGTCGCCACGGTACAAGATTGAGGAGTACGTCGGTCGCGGGGCAAACCTGTACGCGCCCTGGGGAATGGCGTTTCTCCCCGACAGCGGCCGAGGGACGGAGCTGCTCTTCACGGAGCGAGGCTCCTGTGGGGATGAAACGTGCGAGACCTACGGACCTGGGCGAATACGCCTCGTGCGCGGAGGTGTCCTCCGGCCCGAGCCAGTGCAAGGCGCCGCAGAGTCGCTCTCGGGGCCTCAGGGCGGCACGCTCGACATTCGCGTCCACCCGAGCTTCGCGGTCAACTCGTTCGTGTATGTGAGCTACGTCGACTGGATCGCAGGTTCGTTCTCCGGAGAATCCATGAGCCGCGCGGTGCACGTGGCCCGCTACGTGTGGCGGAACGACCGCCTCGAAGCCGGACGCGAGATCTTCGGTGGGGTCCCCAGCACCCATTTGGACGACCATTTCGGAGGTCGGATGGTCTTCGGCGCCGACGGGAAGCTCTACCTCACGCTCGGCGACCGCCACCTCTATTTCCACCCGCAGGACCCCGCGTTCCTCAACGGCAAGGTGCTGCGACTCAACGACGACGGCACGGTGCCGAGCGACAACCCGTTCGTCGGTGTGCCCGACGCGCGAGGTGAGGTGTTCACACGGGGTCATCGGAACCCACAGGGCCTCGCGGTACAGCCGGGCACGGGGGCGCTCTTCGCGACAGAACATGGCAACAGCGGCGGCGACGAAATCAACCTCCTGCTGCCCGGGCACAACTACGGCTACCCCCTGCACGAGCACCAGAGCACCGAGCCCGGGATGGATCTTTCACTTCGGGAATACACGCCCTCGATCGCGCCAAGCGGCGCCACCTTCTACAACGCGAAGACATTCCCGGGTTGGTGCGACAGCCTCTTCGTTGCGGGGCTCGTGAGCCGTCAGCTCGTTCGGGTCCTCTTTCAGGGGAGCACCTTCGTGGAGGAAGAGCTCATCCCGTGGGAGGCGCGCGTTCGCAACGTGGCCGTGGGACCGGACGGCTACATCTACTTCTCGGAAGACGACGTCCCCGGCAGGATCATGCGCATCGTCCCCGCGCCTTGAGCCGCGCGTCCACCCCGGCTGCGACCCACCGCGAACTCCGCCACCCGTACCCCCCGCACCGAGGTCGATGTGCGCGATCGGGCGCCCCGGATATGCTCTTCGCGGCATGGCCGCCGCAAAGCCCAAGTCGACGATCGCCCTGTCGCTCGCCAATGTCCGTGACCCTCGCCAGGCGAAGCTCTCCCCCGCGGAGAAGAGGCAGTGGAAGGGGCTCATCGCCCAGGAGGGGCTCGACGACGGCGACGAGGACTCCGTCCAGCTCGTCGACGTCGTGGAGGGCGGCGCCGTGAGGTACCAGCTCTACCTGTGGCCCTTCGGCAGCGCCGCGCTCTTTCCGGCGGGGAAGACCAAGCCTGTCGGCGGCGCGGAGCAGCACGCGTTCCACGCAGAGGACGCGGAGCTCTGCGCGGCGCTCGCGGCCGCCTGGAAGGCGAGCGCAAAGAAGCTGAGGCTCCGCGAGGCGCTGAGGTTCGAGCTCGCGAAGGAGCCTCTCCCCCACGAACCTGGAAGTGAGCCCCGGAGGGGCGAACGAAGGTCTATGGCGGCCCCAAGCCGAAGGCGAGGTGTCGCCATGAACGCGCCCCGGCCCGCGGGCGGTGGGGTGGCCCACGCGATCGCCGCGCTGCGCTCGCTCGCGAAGGCGGGGAAGGGCCGCGAAGCGTCCCGGGCCGCCGACGCGCTGACGGACGAGACCTTCACGGCGTGGCGCCTGTACCCGAAGCTCCTCGTCGACGACCTCTCCGCGGATCAGCGCGCTGTGCTCGAGGTGTTGCTCGATCTGGAGCTCGCGCGAGATCTGGCCAACCGCGGGCTCTTCAACCGCGACGAGCACCTCGCGCGCTTCCTCGGCCGGTCGCGGCCTGGCCCGAGCGACGTCACCCTCGAGGTCGGGGAGCGGATCGTCCCCATCTGGTGGGCGGTCTCCGCGGTGGGCTCGGGGCACGCGCGGCCCGACGAGGTGCTGAAGGGGTGGAAGAAGGTGCCGACCGTCGCCGCCTTGGCGGCGTGGACAGAGATCGCGCGCGACGGCGCGTACGACGTCCTCACGGTGCACGCCACGTCGATGAAGGACGCTGGCTTCTCGTCCAAGCCGTACATGGTCGACTACCGCACGCGCGTCGTCGCGCTCCTCGCGGACGTGTCGCTCGCTTTCGGGGCCGAAGGCGAGAAGGCTGCGAGGGCGCTCACCACGAAGCTACCCTCGTGGGGCGGCGCGTGGCAGGTCTTCGTGGCGATCGCGAGCGGGCTCCGCCACGCGAACGGTGCCCCGCTCGACACCGCGTACGACAAGACCTTCGCGAAGCTCTGGGAGCGCGTGGGCGGCGACTCGTTCCACGCGCCCGCGTTGGCGGCCGCGATCGAGAAGGCCTTGCCCAGCGAGCGCGCCAAGGCGTTCGTCGCCGGGCTCACGCCGCCGGGCGGACGATGAACCGGGCATGCACGAGGTGCAACGGCACCCCTTCGAACGACGAGCGCCTCGGGGGGCTCTGCTCGGGCGGCGCCATGGTGGCGCCCGTCGCGAAAGTCGACGATCGCGACGCGGCCGCCCGGCCGCGAGCTCTCGCGCAGCGGTAGGAGGGAAGGTTTACCTCCTGCGCCTCCCCAAGCTCGACGGCCCGGGCGCCCCGATGCTGCAGGCCCCGTAGCCGCGGCGCGTCGCAGGGAACGTTCCGGGCGGCGCCGACGTAGCATCGACCATGCCCCTCCTCGATCGCACCGCCCGCTGGCTCGCGCGCACCTTCCCGCGGCACGTCACCGCCCCCGGCCACGCCTTCGAGGCCTACCCCCGCGCGCCGCGCGTGGGGGTGCTGTTCACCCTCGCCCAGCAAGACGCGCTGGCCTACGGGCACGTCCACGCCACACCCGAGCGCGTGATGCTCGCCGCGCTCGAGGACCCCGGCGTGGCTGGGCACCTCGCGGCGCGTGGCGCCGACCTCGAGCGCCTGCGGAGCGAGCTCCTCGCCGCGCTCGCCTCGAGCCTCGTCGCCGACGAGGCGCGCGCCGTACCCCGGCCCACGCGCACGCAGCACACTCTCGGGCAGGCCCTCGAGCGCATGCGCCGCCGCGGCGCGAAGGTGCTCTCGCGCGGGGACGTCCTCGCGGGCCTCGCGGCCACCGAGGGCGCGACCTCCCGCCTCCTCGCCGCGCTCCCCATCGCTCCGCCCGAGCTCGACGCCGACGACGAGGCGCCGCTCCCCCCCGCGGCCGCCCCCGGCGACGCGCGCGTGCGCGTGTTCGTGCTGAACGACGACGTGTCGACGATGGACGACGTCATGCGCATCCTCGAGCAGGGCTTCGGGCTGCCGGTCCGCACGGCGTGCCACCGCACGCTCGCCACCCACGTCCTCGGCCACGCCGAGCTCGGCGAGTACTCCCGCAGCGAGGCCGACGCCCTGCTCGACGCCGCCGCGCGCCAGTCGAAGGCCCGGCGCTCGAGCCTGCGCTTCTTCGTGGCGAGCGCGGGGTAGCGCGGGGCCCCTCCGGGGGCTCAGTTCGACCGTCGACCGGCGCGGAACCCTCGTAGTCTTGGCGCATGTCCGCCTCGCCCGCCCCGCCCCGGGATCGCCTGCTCGCGCGCTTCCGCGAGCCCACGCTCGCGCGGCTGCTCGCCCTCGCCTGCTTCTTCGGCGTGCTCGTGCTCTTCCGGCACCTGTGGGCCACGCTGCTCTTCTTCGTGGCCTTCGAGCGCTCCATCCGGTGGATCGAGCTCAAGGTGCGCGCGCGCACGGGCTGGCCGGCGAAGCGCGTCGTGCTCGGGATCGTCGCCGCCTACATCCTCACGTTCGCGCTCGCGGTGCTCGTGTTCGTGCTCTACGGCATGGAGCACTGGGCCTCGGTGCAGTCGGCGTCGACCGATTTCCTCGACGAGCTGAAGCGCCACCCGCTCTACGACAAGTACAAACACCACGTCGACAACTCCGAGGCCCTCATGGGCCACGCGAAGGAGTACGCGGGCCAGGCCCTGAAATACGCCTCGGCCGTCGGCCGCTTCTTCGTGCAGGCGATGATCGGCTTCGTGCTCGGCGTCGTGTATCGCCTCGAGGCGCACGAGCTCGATCTCTTCGAGGACAAGATCGACAAGCAGTCGGTGGTCGGCCGGGTGCTGCGCTGGTGCGAGCACGTGGCCGACGCGGTCAGCGTCACCATGCAGCTCCAGTTCGTGGTCGCCGCGTTCAACACGGTCACCACCCTCCCGGTGCTGCTGCTCCTCGGGATTCCCTACATTCCCTCCCTCATGGCGCTCATCTTCGTGTCGGCGCTCGTGCCCGTGATTGGCAACTTGGTGGCGGGCACCGTGCTGTGCCTCCTGGCCTATCAGGCGAAGGGCGTGCTCGGCGTGGGCATCTTCATGGGGGTCACGTTCCTGCTCCACAAGGTGGAGTCGTATTACCTGAGCCCGCGCCTCACCGCGCAGCACGTGCGCGTGCCCGGCTTCGTGCTCATCGTCAGCCTCATCGCGTTCGAGCACGTGTTCGGCTTCGTGGGCGTGTTCCTCTCGTTCCCGTCGCTCTTCGTCGCCGCCCGCATCCGCGGCGAGTTCGTGAAGGAGGACGAGGCCGCGACCGGCGGGTCGGCCGCCGTGGAGGCCGCGGAGGCCGAGCCCGCGGCGGGCGGCGTGAAGGCGCCGGAGGCGAAGGGGGCGCCGACGGAGGGGGCCCGAGACGTTGGCTGAGGCGGAGCCCAGCTCCCCTCTCCTGAATCGTCTGCTCGCGACCAGCCGAAGGCCGGAGCCATGGGATTTCGGGCTCGAGCTCGAGTACCATGAGCCCTGACGAGGCGGAGAGTGGACCGGTGCTCGTTCTGCGGAAGGGGGAGGGGGGAGGTCGCTCGATTGATCGAGGGGCCCACCGCATCCATCTGCGGCGAGTGCGTCCTGCTCTGCATGGAGGTGCTCGACGACGACGGACAGGGGATGCTGCCCCCGCTCACGGACGGACAGCTCCTCGTTCGCTTCAGTGACGGGAGCGCTGAGGTCTGCGACCAACGGTTGCCGTGGCGCCCGCTGGTCCACGAGGGGCACGAGTTCGAGTGGTGCGGGGCGCAATCCGGGGGCCCCGCGCGGGTATTGGCTCTACGCCTCCGCGGCGTGCCTCGATTGGTGGTCGGCGCGAAGCTGGCCAGCGACGTGTCGCTGACGGAGGAGGAGGCGAGGCGCGTCTTGGAGGGCGTGGGCGGCGCGAAGCGATTGCTACGGCACGTCGCGGGCCAGCGCCGGGTAGTGCGCACGAGGCAGGCGCCGTCGAGCGCCGGGTGGTCCGGCGGGGTGGGCCGTGTCGACGACGAGCCCGCGGCCGCCAGGAGGCCCGTGATCGCGCTCGATGACTACGAGCTGGCCGCGGAGCTCCGGTGGGAGGTGCCCAGGCACGTGTGCGAGGCCCACCTCGCCGTCCCGGTCTCGATGGCGGGCACGACGCTCATCGTGGCGATGGTCGACCCCGAGCGCGAGGCGTCGCGACGCGCGCTCGCGCTGGTGACTCGCCGGAGGATCGAGGCGGTCGGAGCCCAGGAAGACGCGATCCTCAGGGCGATAGAGCGGCTCTTCGGGCCTTCGTAGCCGCGCGTCGACGGGCTCCCTCGCCGCGAGCGGCGACGCTGCGCCCGCGAAACGCGTATACCCTGCGGCCATGCTCGATCTGCGACGGCCCGCCGAGGTGACCGCGTCCTTCCGCGCGAGGCTCGCCGAGGCGCTCGCGCCCGAGGGCTTCGTGGCGAAGGGCGGCGGCGCGACGCTCGTGCGCGCCGTGCGCGCCGCGAGGGGCCAGGACGGCGGCGGGCACGGGGCACGCGCCCACCGCGTCGAGCTCTCGTCGAGCCACCGGAACGCGCCAGGCTACGTCGTGTGCCGGGTCGCCCTCGCGTACACCGACGCCGACGTGAAGCGGCTCGACCCCACGTGGCGCGCCGGCGGCCAGCTCGCGTTCGGGGACTTCGGCGATCTCCAGGTGCCCGACGACATCGCCGCTCCCGGCGGCGCGGACGCCCTCGTCGCTTGCGTCACCGCGCACCTCCGCTTCTTCGCGTGGCTCGACGACCCGAAGCGCGTGGCGCGGGACGTGGGGCGCCGGTACATGCCGGGCTTCTACGCGCCTCGTCGCGTCGTCCCGTACCTCGCGGCGCGCCTCGGGCCCGAGGCCGCGCGCACCTACGCCGCCCGCCTGCTCGCGGGGCGCCCCGAGCTGTGGCCGGCGTTCGCGGCGAGGCTCGAGGACGAGGCGGGCGTGTCGCCCGACCAGGGCACCGAGCTCTCCCGCGCGCTCGCGGCCTGGGCGCCCAGCGGCGCGCCGGAGCTCGTCGCCCCCGAGG
>CAZHGG010000319.1:0-6797 GCA_964531755.1 uncultured Polyangiaceae bacterium | reverse complement strand
CACGACGGGCGGCGCGGCGCTCGCGGCCTTCGACGGCGCGCTTCAGCTCGGCGGCGTCGCGATGGTCGTCGCGAGCGCCCTCTTTCCGCAGAAGGTGGTCGTCACGCCCGGTCGCGCGTCGTGGAAGGTCGAGCCCGTCGCGGTGGGCGCGGGCATGGGCGTCGGCGTCACCATGACCCACTTCTGAACGGGGCGTCCGGGAGGCGGAGGGACCCGCGGCCTCATGGCTCTGGCATCCACCTGTGGTAGGTTCACTCATGCCTTCTGGAACGTTGCGCGCCGTGCTCGTCTCCGTGCTCCTGGTCGTGGGGGCGCCCGCCGCGTGTGTTGGCTCTGATCCCGTCTCGACCACGGACGGAGGGGCTGACGGCGCCTCGCCGCTCGACGCCGGCGGGGGCACGGACAGCGGCGGGGGCACGGACAGCGGCGGCGGAACCGACGGGCAGGCTCCGCTCGACACCGGCGCTCCGGACGCGGCTCCGGGCGACGCCACCTCCGGCGACGCGGGGGCGTGGTCGCCCAGGAGCTTGCCCGGGCTTTCGCTCTGGCTGGACGGCAACACCGGGGTCACCTACGACGGCAGCGCCAAGGCGACGAGCTGGCTCGACCAGTCGGGCAATGGCAACAACGCGACGGTGCTGTCGCCGTGCGCCGGGCCGTCCCGGGCCGCCGCCTCGCTCGCGGGTCGCGACACGCTCGCGTTCGACGGGACCCAGGCCGGAGGCACGTGCCTGGGCGTCGCCGACAGCGCGAGCCTTCAGTTCGGCGCCGGCGACTTCGCCGTCTTCGTGGTCGCCCGCTACTCGAATGTCCCCGGGATCACGGAGGCGAAGCCCACGGCCACGTTCTGGTCGAAGCGAGAGCAGGCCTCGCCGTTCGGTGGAGTCTGGCTCGTGGGAAATACCCTGTCGGAGTCGAAGCTCCAGCTCTGGCAGCAGAACATCACCGGCAATCAGGCCATCAGCGCCAGAGCTGGATTGAACGACGGCGCCTTTCACAGGTTTGGCGGCACCCGTCGGAGCCTCGCGTTCGAAGCGTGGGTCGATGGCGTGTCCGAGGCCAACGTCGCGCTCCCGAAGGCCGACGACGTCTCGCAGGTGGGGCGGCCTCTCTTCATCGGAGGTGCGCCCGAGCTCCCCAAGGGTTGGCTCTCGGGGAACCTGGCCGAGGTCGTGGGGATCAAGGGCGGCCTCACGAACGCGCAGATCGCCCAGCTCGACGCGTACTTCAAGAACAAACACGGGCTCTGAGGCCGCGCCCGCGAGCACGAGCGACACGTCATCCGCGCTGCGTCCTGGCCCGGTGCCCTCGGTGACCGACTCGACGCGCGCGTGGTACGTTGCGCCATGTCTCTTCAGCGACCGAGTCGCCTCGTGCTCTGGTTCGTCGGTGCGCTCGCCGCCGGCGCCGGCGCCTTCCTCGCGTGCTCCAGCGATCCCGCGCCTGCCCCGGCGGACGCGGGCGTCGACGCGCCCGTGGCCGACACGGCGCCGCCGCCGGACGCAGCCCCGGTCGTCGACGCCGCGACCGACGCGCGGCCCGACTCCGGGTGCGTGGTCGATCGAGGCCCAGGCGACGCGGGCGTCGACCTCGAGGCGGGCGTCGACGGCGGCGATCCGGTCGGCGACGCCGCGTCGTTCACGCTCGCGCAGGCGATGGCGGGCTTCCCGGAGCACGACGGCGGCGTGCTCACCGCGCGCATCACCACCGAGCTCGGCGAGATCGTCTGCCGGCTCGATGAGGCGGCGGCGCCCGTCTCGACCGCGAACTTCGTGGGCCTCGCGCGCGGCACGCGGCCGTTCCTGAAGAGCGGCCAGTGGACCGTGGGCAAGTTCTACGACGGCCTGATCTGGCACCGCGTCATCCCCGACTTCGTCATTCAAGGCGGCGATCCGCGCGGCACGGGCACGGGCGGACCGGGCTACTCGCTCCCGAACGAGAACCACGCGCCGCAAGACCTCGGCGTGCTCTCGATGGCCGCGTCGAACCCCACGCCGGAGGAGTTCCTGCCGAGCGGCAGCCAGTTCTACGTGGTCGTCGGCAAGGGCCCGAAGCCCGACTACAACGTGGTCGGCACCTGCTCGGTCGAGACGGCGAAGGCCATCGCCGCCGTCGAGCGCCGCACGAACGACAAGCCCGTCGTGCCCGTGCACATGAGCGTGTCGATCGAGCGCTGCCCGCGCTGACTCGAGCGGGGCTGGTGCGTCCTCAGCGACGCCGGCGTCGACGCCGGGCGCTCGCGATCGCGAGCGCGCCGACGCTGGCGAGGACCGCCGCGCCCGAGGCGGTGCCCCCGGTGGACGCCGCGCAGTTGCTCCTCGCGTCCACGTCGTCGCCGCGCTCGGTCGCCCGGGGCACGGTCGCGTCCGCCGGCGCCTCGGCGTCGCCGCACCCCGCGTAGACCGGGCACAGCTCTCCGAAGGCCTGGCGCGTGGTCCCGAGCAGGCTCTGATCGGCCGTCGCGGCGAGCACGAGGTCCTCGGTGAGCGCCGCGTGCTTCAGATCGGCGCGCATGCGCGTGACCCGGACCCGCGAGCCGACCGAGTCGACCAAGACCCGGAGGTCCTCGGCGCGCACCTCCTCGGCGGTCTGCGCGCGCCCTCCGTCGACCGCCGGGACGGGCACGTAGTCGCCCGCGGCGGGGAGCGGCTCTATGGGGCCGTCGCCGCCCGAGATGGCGTCGCGGATATCCCGGTTGGAGAACGCGACGCTCGACTCGAGCTCCCAGCCACGACCGCCCGCGGCCGCGGCCCGCTCCGCGCGGAGCTCCTTGAAATTGCTCCCGTTCCTCGCCCAATCCCAGACGAGGTCCCGCGCGAGGATCGTGAACATGGGGAAATTCGTCGCCTCGTAGCGCCCCTCGGCGAGCACCCACAGAGAGAGGCCGACGACCGCGCCGGTGCCCGCGGCGACCATGCGCAGCGGCAAGGTCACGCTGACGCCCGGGGTGGTGACGCGCACCGGCCGCATCGCTCTCACCGTCGCGCCCGGGCGGAGCTTCATCGCGAGGAAGTTCCAGTGCTCGGTCACGTACGCGGCGACGACCGGCTTCACGTCGTCGGGGAGCGCGAAGCCGTTCGCCTGCAGCCAGTCGTTCAGCGCCTGCGGGCTCGTCGCCTGGAGCTGCACGGTCTCGTAGGGGCCGACGACCTCGGACCTCGTCACCGTGACCCCAGGGTCGGGCGTGGCCGCGTCCGGCTTCGGGGGCATCGACGTGTCCTTCTTGCCGCAGCTCGGCGGCAAGGGGCAGGTCCGCGGCGGCGGGCTCACGGTGACTCGGGTCATCGCGTCGAGCGCGGAGAACACCACGTCGGCGGAGAGCCCCACCTCGGCCTCGCCCGCGATCGGGAGGACCCAGGCGAACGACTCGGGCGCGCCCTGATAGCGAATCTGATCGTAGAGAGTCGAGCGCCCCCTGCCGACCGACAGGATCATGCGATGATCCGTGACGACGGTGTTGCTCTCGGCCGGGACGAAGCAGCCGCCGCACGCCTGGGCGGGCCGCTCGGCGAGCGCCCCCACGCCGATCACCAAGGCAACGAGCGCGGCGAGGTGGCCGTGGCGGCGAGGAGACATGCGTTCACCGTAGCACGGCGACGTCATCACGCTGCTCCGCCGCGCACGGACACGCGCGTCCCCGTCGACATGACCGCAGGACGGCTCCCGGTTGCCGTGGTTGTGAGGACCCCGCGTGGGTTGTTAGCGTCTCTCACACCGTGGCTACCAAGAAGAAGAAGTCGAATCCGTGGGCCGTGCGACTCACGAGGCTCGCGAAACAGCTCGCGAAGGCGAAGCCGAAAGAGCAACATCGCATGCTGTTCGACGCGTTCGAGATCGTCGCGGCCGCGGGAGACGTGCGGCGCGCGACGAACATCGTCGAGTGGATGTACGGAGCGCGCACCCCCGCCCCGACCGCCGTTGCCTCGGCCCTCTCGACCGCCGCGCTCGATGGGTTCTGTCACGCAGCGAAGCTCGGCGACCGCACGCGCGGGCTCCCGCGCCACGAGCGCACCGTCACGTCGACGGGCTCCCTCGCCGAGCGCGTCGCCGAGGCCGAGACGACCGTGCGCGGGCGGCTCACGATGAACGCCTATGGCGGCGAGGCACCGCAGACCGACGCGTGGATGCAGAAGGAGCCCGGCGATCCGTGGCGCCGTATCGACCGGTGGCGCCGCATCCAGCGGCTCGTCGCAGAGGGGAATGAGGGAGAGGCCCTCGGCCGGATCGCCGAGCTCCTCGGCGAGCTCGGCCCGGACGAGCGTGGCGCGGGGTACGGCGACGAGCTCGTCCTCGCGCTCGACCTGGCGCTCCGCAACGGCGGCGAGGCCCGCATCTCCGCGTGGCTCGCGCGCCATGGTCATCGGCTCGAGAGCGGGTCGTTCTTGATCCAGTCTGCGCTGTGTCTGCCGGCCGTCGCGGCGAGCATCGTGCGGGGCGACCTCCGGGAGACGATCGGTCTCTCCGACGGGGAGCTCGACGCTGCGATGAAGGCGCTCGATCAGGCGCTCACGGACGCGATGTCCGCGGGGCCGCCGAAGGCGACCCCGAGGGTGCAGAAGCGCCGCGTGACCTGCGAGTACAGCCAGGTGCACCTCGGCCCCGAGACGCTCGACGCGGCCGAGAAGGAGCACGTGCACTTTCAGAAGCCCGACGACAGCGCGAAGGGGATGTCGCTCTTCCCGACGATGGTCGGCGTCGGCACACCGACCGACACGGACTACGTCGACGCCGAGATCTCGCTCTCGACCGAGACCACGCCGGAGCTCGACGGCGTGATCCAGGCGGTCGCGTTCCCGCTCACGGTTCGCGGTCCGCTCGTGCTCTCGAGCGTGACCGGCGACGACGCGGATCCTCTCGTGATCCCGAACGGCACCTACGACGTCCTCGCGAGGTTCGTCCCGAAGAAGGGGGCGAAGGTCACGAAGAAGGCGGCGCTGCGCACGTTCACGTTGCTCTTGTCGTTTCACCCGGCGGGCTCTCTCGGCGCACCGAAGACGTTGCGCATGGAGTCGTAGGCCTCGTCGTCGGTCACCGTGACCGGAGGAGCGCGCCGCCTTCATCGGCGCCTCGCGCTCTTCGCTCTTGCGCCGTGGCGCTCGGCGAATGTGCGAATCACCGGGACCAGGGCTGCCGCGTCGCCAGGAAGTCGCGCAGCCCGCGGGGCAGGTGGGCCGCCACACGCGTCGCCACCGGTCACGCGATCGAGCCGAGTCCCGATGCTCCAGTAAAAGACGACGCGCGGCTGCGTGTGGCGACGCTGGTTCGCGACGACGTCCTAGCCGTCCGATCGGCTCTCCGTAAGGCGCGGTATCGCCAGCTTGTCCTCACGGCGCTGTCCTCACGGCGTGAGATCGTCGACGGGGAACGCCCCCTTGGTCGTGACCATGCGGCGCACGAGCTTCGAGGCGACCTCGTCGTCGGGCGCGTACGGGCGGAGCTCGTCGAGCGCCTTCGAGAGGCTGTCGCGCTCACCGGTGGCGCCCATGGCGATCGCGCGGCCCCGGAGCAGGTGCGCCGTGAGCTGGCCGAGGCGCGCGTCGCGGCCCGGACCGGTGACCTCCGTCACCAAAAAAAGCTTTCGTTTCGCTGATTTATCCATCGCTGCGCGCCGGTCGCTCACGCCCTGTGGCTCGGGCTCGAAGCGGCAGAAGAGGCCGTCGGGGATGAGGTGCTTCGCGAGGGTCGGCTTCCACTTGGGCTCGTAGGAGAGGAGCAGCGGGCGGTCGCTGGCGAGCGAGCTCAGCGACCACTCTTCGGGCAGCGTGCCGAGCGCGAGATCGCGGTAGAGCCCGGCGAGCTTGGGCTCGCGGTTCACCGAGGCGCGCGCGAGCGGGCCCTTGAGGTCGAACGTGGGGAACAGCGTGAGGTCGTCGCGGAGCAGGCCGGTGGCCCGCGCGGCCTGGAGGCGGGTGAGCACGCGCGGGTCCGAGAGCAGCACGACCGACGTCGGCGGGGCCTGCCCGAGGGCGCTCGTCGCGAACGCGTACGGCGCGTGCCGAGAGAGCGCGGCGCGGCGGAGGAGCGCGTCGTCGGCGGCGCGCACCGGCAGAGTCCACTCGAGCACCACGAGGAGCGCGGCGCTCGCGGGCGCGAACGGCACCTTCGCGGCGCGGATGCGCGTGACGAGCTCGTAGAGCCCCGCGCTCGCGAGGGCGCCCGTGGCCGCGATCGCCGCGAGGAGCGGCGCGGCGAAGCGCACCGGGCCGTGGGGCAGCCCGAGCCCGTAGGTGAGGGGGTAGCCCGCGGTGAGCGCGAGGAGCACCGCCGCGCGGAGGCGCGTCTCGCGTCGGCGGAGGCCGAGCGCCGCCCCGACGACCGCGGCGGAGACGAAGAGCCAGCCGAGCTCGTCGCGCGCGAGGAGCCTCCACGGGATCGCGCGCGGGTCGACGCTGCCCTCGCCGAGCGCGTGCTCCCACAGGCGCGCCGACGTGCCGAGCCGCTCGGGCCCGGCCTTCACGACGAGCCCGAGGCCGAGCGGGAGCAGGCCCAAGGCGAGCGCGAGCCCCAGCTCCACGAGCTCCCGCCGCGACGGCGGGCGCAGGGCCGTGCGCGTGTCGCGCGAGGTGAGCGGCACGAGCAACACGCCGAGCGCCATGAGCCCCACGAGGGGCTCCCACCCGAGCGCCGCGCCCGCGACCAACGCCTTCCACGTGGCCGGCGTGCGGGGCCGGAGGGTGAGCCACGCGGCCAGCAGCACGAGGCACGCGCCGGTGACCGTGCCGCCCACCGCGGAGCCCTCGAGCTGCCAAGGGGGCGTGTTGAGCGCGGTGATCGCGGCGAGCGCGGCGACCGCGAGC
>CAZHGG010000318.1:4934-6809 GCA_964531755.1 uncultured Polyangiaceae bacterium | reverse complement strand
GCCTTCGTGTTGCCCTTGTCTTGCTTCTTCTCGCCGCGCGTGAAGAAGAGCACGTTGGTCTTCACGCCCTGCGCGTAGAAGATGCCCGTGGGCAGGCGCAGGATGGTGTGCAAGTCGCACTTGTCCATGAGATCGGCGCGCACCTGCTTGCCCACGCCCTCCTCGAAGAGCACGTTGTCGGGGAGCACCACCGCCGCGCGCCCCCCGGGCACGAGGCCGCGGTAGATGTGCTGGAGGAACACGAGCTGCTTGTTGCTCGTGGGGTACGTGAGGTCGTCGCGCGTGGGCGCGCCGCCGCCCTTCTTGGTGCCGAAGGGCGGGTTCGTGAGGATGACGTTCGCCTTCGGCAGCTTGGCGCCCGAGGGGCCGAGCGTGTCGCCCAGCAAGAGGTCGCCCTCGATGTCGTGGAGCATCGCGTTCATGAGCGCCAGGCGCTGCACGTCGGCCACGAGCTCCATGCCCTGGAAGGCCTCGCGCCGCTGGAAGTTCTGCTTGGCCACGGGCAGGTCGTGCAGGTCGTCGGTGTTCGCCTTCACGTACCGGTCGGCGTTGATGAGGAACCCCCCCGTGCCGATCGCCGGGTCTTGCACGATCTCACCCGGCTGGGGCTTCACCAGGGCGACCATGCTCTCGATGAGCGCGCGCGGCGTGAAGTACTGCCCCGCGCCGCTCTTGGTCTCCTCCGCGTTCTTCTCGAGCAGCCCCTCGTAGAGATCCCCCAGCCCCTCGGACTTGGCGCTGTACCAGTCGAGCGCGTCGATCGCCTCGACCACCGTGCGCAGGTTCCGCGGCTGCCGGAACGAGGTGCCCGCGTTGGCGAAGATCGCCTGCACGCGCCCGGAGCCTTTGCCGCCCAGGTCAATCAACAGCTTCTTGTAGAAGTCGAGCAGCTCCACGCCTTCTTTGCTGACCACGTCGCCCCACCGATAGCCCTTGGGGAGCTGGTCCTCGGTGCCTGTCTCCTGGGTCATCTTGAGGAACAGGAGATATGTGAGCTCGGTCACGTACTGGAGATACGTGATGCCGTCGTCCCGGAGGACGTGGCAGAGGTTCCAGAGCTTCTGGACGATGTCGTTCGTGGTCGGCGCGGCGGGTGGCATGTTCGGGAGGCGAAGGTAGCATGGGCCCCCGGGTCGCGGTCAGCGTCGCAGCTCAGCGCACGTAGCGACGAACCCGCCAGACTCGCAGCACGTGGTCCTGCTCGTCGATGGACACGAACACCATGAATGGCGGGGCGAGGAGCGCATGCGTGGCGCCGACCTGGTCGCCGGGCCGGAGGCGCCGCAGCGTGCCGGCCCCGCTCGTGGCGAGATCGTACACGGCGCGACACACGTTGCCCGCCGTGCGCCAGCGCAGCGTCGTAACATCTTGCCAGGCGAGGTACGTCCAGTCGACGTGCCAGCTCATTCGTCGCCGTCACAGGCCAGACGCTCGAACGCGTCCCCGCGGCTCACGCGAGTCCATCGAGGATCCCTCGCGGCCTCGGCAAGCGCCGCGCGGTCCTCGTCGGCAAGCGCGGGGCCCTCCTCCGCCGACGCAAACGCGAGGGAGACGGCGTCGCGGGGCGGCGTCTTCTTTGCGGTGGGGGGCATGGCTGAAGAGTAGCGCGGCGGGGCGCCGCCGTCACCCCGCGTCCCACGACACGTCCGCGAGCTTCCGATTCATCGCTCGTGACCGCGAAGCACATCCTCGGGGGCGATCCCGAGGTCACGACCTGACAGGATGTCCCTTCCTCCGATCGACCTCCGGCGGCACCGTCTCGCCAGAGGTGTCGTCCGGCGCGCGCGCCATCGCCAGGACGGCGGCGTGGCTGCGCATGTCCTCGGGCCACGCCTCGTGCGCCACGCGCTCCGCTTCGGCCGCCTCGGGCGTGTC
>CAZHGG010000318.1:0-4834 GCA_964531755.1 uncultured Polyangiaceae bacterium | reverse complement strand
CCTCGGGCCACGCCTCGTGCGCCACGCGCTCCGCTTCGGCCGCCTCGGGCGTGTCGAGGTTGCGCGCGGTGTTGGGCGACATGCTCGAAGCGTAGCACGCCGACCCCCCTCGTCGGCGGCGGGCGCTCGCGCCCTCACCCCCTCGCGAAGCGGCACGAGACCCACGTGTCCCCGCGGGCCCTCACCCCCCTCGCGAATCGGCACGAGCGCCTCGTCCCCTCTCCCACAAGGGGGGGCCCCTTTCCCGACCAACTCGTGTGGCCCCTCTCCCTAGTGGGAGAGGGGCACGTGTCGGCCGCATCGCTCACGGGCGGGGTGAGGGTTCACGGGCGGCGTGAGGGCTCACGGGCGGCGTGAGGGCTCACGGGCGGGCTGAGGGCTCGCGGGGTGAGGGCCCGCGGGCGGGGTGAGGGCTCACGGGCGGCTCGGACCCTGCCCCTCGCGGGCGACACGAGTCGGCCGCGTCGCACGGCAGCCGGGAGCAGGACGTGCTATCTTTCGAGAATGGACAACGGGCTCGAGGCCCGCGCCGCGCGGCGCCGGGCGACCTGGAACTGGGAATGCCGAGTCGCGAAGACCTTCGCGGAGCACGAGCAGGACGGGCTCGATTTTTGGGCGGCTGCGCCAAGCTCGGCGAAGTTCGACGCCATGTGGGAGCTCATCGTCGAGGTTTGGTTGCTCGGAGGAAAGCGTGGACCTGCACCCCGATTTCAGGGATCTGTTGTCGCAATTCGCCGCTTCGAGCGTTGACTACTTGATGATCGGTGGCTGGGCGGTGAGCTTCCACAGCGAGCCGCGCTACACCAAAGATCTCGATCTGCTCTTGGTCGGGAGTGACGACAATCTCGCGCGAGCGGCGGAGGCCCTCGGCGCCTTCGGGGCGCCACGTTCGGTCATCGACCTGCTGCTCGCGCTCGGGCCGGAGGAGTTCATGGCCTTCGGCACCCCGCCGACCCGCGTCGACATCCTCCGTTCCATCCCGGGCATCGACATTGGCGCCGCTTTCTCGAGGGCGGTGGTCGCGGACTGGCGCGGTACCCCCGTGCGAGTGTTGTCACGTGAGGACCTCATCGCCAGCAAGAGGGCGGCGGGCCGCCCGCGCGATCTACAGGACGTCCTCGCGCTGGAGAGGGCGAGAACGTGAAGGAACACGCCGGGGTCGTCACCCGCGCGGATCCTTGGTGGGCCTGGTGAGGGCTCACGGGCGGCGTGAGGGCTCACGGGCGGCGTGAGAGGACCGCCTCCGATCGCGTCTGGGTCCTCCGCAGCTCCCGGGCTCGCTCCGTCATCCTCCGCGCCATCGACCTCTCGCGTCACGCGCCCGTCTCACCCCACGTCCCTCCACACCTCTTCCGCCAGCTCCCCCAGCAACCTCTCGAGCTTCCCGTCGAACACCTTGTTCAGCCGCGCGAAGCCGCCGTCGGTCTTGAACTGTCCCGCGTCCAACGACGCCTTGTCCACCACGGTCTCGAGCTTCACCTGCTTGGCGATGCGGTCGAGCCACTTCGCCTGGGGCTCGGTGAGCTTGTGGGCCTTGCGCAGCCGCGCCACCGCGCGGTCCACGCGCTCGCTGTACGGCACGAGCGGCGAGCCCAGCGCGGCCTGGCGGATGTAGCCCACGATGGTCGCGGCGACGTCCTCGTTCTTCTGCTCCTTCCAGGCGGTCTGCACGGACTTTTCGCCGTAGCCCTCCTCGTCGAGCGCGAGCTTGAGCGCCTTCAGGTCGGCCCGCGTGAGGTCGCGCGGGCGCTGCACCACGACGAGCAGCGCGGGGAGCTTGTTCATGTGGCGCTCGACGAAGTCGCGGAACGACGCGAGGTAGTCGGCCGGCGGGCGGCTCCCGTGCTTGCCATAGCCGCGCGTCACCTCGCGGAGGCCGTCGGCGTGCTCGGACACGAGCACCTTGTACTCGCCGCCGCCCACCGTGCGGTCGAGGAAGGGCGCGAGCGCGGGGTGGGCGCGCAGGTAGGCGGCCGCGTCGAGCACCGTGCCGTGCTTGAGGAGCTGCGTGAGCGCGCGGAGGTCCATGCCCGCGGCGCCCTGGAGAGCGTCTTGCGCGTCTCCCTGGAGCGCCCGCTTCTTGCGCTGGAGCTTGGCGAGGAGCTCCTCGAGCGACAGGCGCCGGTGCTCCTCGCTCTTCCCCTCCAGGATCTCCTTCGTGAGCTGCTCGAAGGTCACCTTCGGGTTGACCACGACCGGCTTCATGTCGGTCACGCTCTCGAGCGCGGCGTAGAGATCCACCGCGTCGAACACGCGGAAGCGCTCCTTGCCTATCTCCGGGCAGAGGCGCGTCGCGCGGCCCATCATCTGCTCGTAGAGGATGCGGCTCCGCACGCGGCGCAGGAAGACCAGGTTGGCGATCTTGGGCACGTCGATCCCCGTCGTGAGCAGGTCGACCGTGACGGCGATGTTCGGGTGGCGCTCGTTCCGGAAGCGTCGAATGGCCTCGAGCGGCCGATCGGTGGCGCCGGTGATCTTCAGCACCGCGTCGTCGTCGACCTCCCCGAACTTCTTCGTGAGCTCCTCCTTCAGCAGCGTGACGACCATGTCGGCGTGCTCGTCGGTGGCGCAGAAGACGAGGGTCTTCTCGTCTTCGCTGGGGTCGATGTGGTTGTGGACGAGCTCGCGGAGCACGACGCGGTTCCAGCCCTCGGTGATGACGCGGCGGTTGAAGGCGTCGATCTCGAAGTCGACGTTCTCGGCGAGCCTCTCCTTCTGGAGCGTCTGGGCCTTGCGATCGAGGACCAGCACCTCCTCGTGGGCCTCGTAGTGGATGCCGTCGTGCGCCTGGTGCGTGACGATGCGAATGGGCGGCTCGTGGTCCACCAGGAAGCCGTCCACGACGGCCTCCCGGTAGCCGTACGAGTACACCGGGGCGCCGAAGATCTCGCTCGTGTGGAGCGCGGGCGTGGCGGTGAGGCCGATCTTGGTGGCGTCGAAGTGGTCGAGCACGCGCCGGTACTTCGAGATGTAGTCGTCCTCGTCGCGGAACTCGAAGTCACGGTCCGAGAGATCGCGGTCGAGCAAATACCCACGATGGCACTCGTCGACGACGATGCAGTCGTATTGGTCGACGGGCGGGAGGTTGGCCTCGCCCGCGTCGTCGTGGGGGCCGAGCACGCGCTTGACCATGGCCTGCACCGTGGCCAGCTGGAGCTTGGTCTCGCGGTCGGGCTTGAGATCCCCGAGCTCCTTCACGTCGAAGATGTCGGTGAAGGTCTGGAGGTTCTCGAGGCGGAGATCCTTCAGCGCGTCCGCGGTCTGGTGCCCGAGCGCGCTCCGGTCGACGAGGAACAGCACGCGCCGGAAGCGCTTGGTCTTCAGCAGCCGGTAGACGAGGCCGATGCACGTGCGGGTCTTGCCGGTGCCGGTCGCCATGGCGAGCAAGAGCTCCCGCTGCCCCTGCTCGAGCGCCGCCTCGACGGCGAGGATGGCCCGCCGCTGGTACTCGCGGTCGATGTACAACATCGGCTCGACCTTGAGCTTCGCGTGCGCTTCGTCGACGTCCTGCCGCAGGAGGTCGACCAGGCCCTCGGGCGTGTACCAGCCCTCGAGCGCGGACGGGTGATTCTGGGGCCGGCGCGCGTCGAGAAACCAGATACCGCTCTTCGTGTGGAGCTGCCGGAGGTACGCGCGGCCGTTCGTCGCGAAGAGAAAGGGCACCTTGTGGGCGCCCCACGGGCTCCCCGCGGGGAGGGACTCGCCGCCCTTGACGAGGTATCCCGCGGAGTACCGCTTGGCCTGGGGAATGACGCCGCACACGTCTTTGTGCTTTCGCTTCGCCTCCACCACGCCGACCACCTGGAGGCCGGCGAAGAGCACGTAGTCGGCCCACCCCTCCCGGCCGTCCACGCGCGTGGGCCACTCGGCGATCGCGAGGTTCTTGCCCTTCGTGGGGCGCGCGCCGCGCTCGAACGTGAGCGCTTGGGAGTCGGCCTCCCAGCCCGCCGCGCGGAGCTGATGGTCAATCAGCCGCCGCGTCGCCGCCTCGTCGAGCTGGATGGCCTCGCTGGCCTTGTGGGCGACGCTCACGCTCTGCGCGAGCGCGGCCGGCGGCATGGCGACCGCGGCGGCCTGGAGCGCCGCGAGCTCCTCGGCGAGCTGCTTGTTCTGGGCGAGGAGCGCGGCGCTCTTCTTCGCCTCGACCTCGAGCTGCTCCTTCGCGAGCTCCTCCCAGATGGCCGCGTCGTCGCGCGCCTTCTGCGCGCGCTGCTCGGCGGTGGTGCGGCCCGCGAGCTCGGCCTCGGCGGCCTCTCGCGCCTCCTCGATCGCCCGCTGGGCGGCCTCGAGCTCCTTCGTACGCGCGCGCACGTCGGCGCGCAGACGCTCGAGCTCGTCCTCGAGGGCGGCCTCGGGGCGCTGCGGGGGAGAGGGCGGCACGAACGGGCCCGGGTCGAACTTGCGGTTGTTGCCGAAGCTCCGCTGAAACCAGACGCCGAGCTCGCGCGCCATGCGGAGCTGGTGGAGCGCCTCGCCGTGGTCTCCCCTGCCCTCGTGCACCGCCGCGTTGCCGACGCGCCGGAGATCGTGGAACAGCGAGCGCTGGGTGGCCCCGATGACGTTGCGCTCCCACAGGCGGTCGATGAGCTGCTGCTGCCCGTCCTGGGGCCCCACGAAGAGGCCGACCTTGGCGGCCGCGCGCTGCGCGAGCAGCTCACCGAACGCCCGGAGCTTGAAGAGGGTGACCGACGGATCCCCCGCGAAGTGCTCCTCCGCCTGCGTCGCGAGCGCCACGAGCCGCGCGTCGTGGTGCGCGAGATAGGCGAAGTTGGGGGAGGGAGCGGGCGGCGTGGGAGGCATGGGCGGAACGTGGAGGATACATGGATTGAGGGGG
>CAZHGG010000317.1:0-6831 GCA_964531755.1 uncultured Polyangiaceae bacterium | reverse complement strand
CGAGCAGACGCGTGTAGGTTGCATGGGTCGACGCGAGCCGGCCGCCGCGGTCGAGGGCGACCGCCGCGAGCGCGAGCGTGGTGGGCGCGGGCGCCTCTTCGTAGGCGCGGAGGAGCAGCGGGCAGGCCTCGGCGAAGCTCTCGGTCTCGAGCTCGGCGAGGCCGCGCTGGAGCGTCGTGGAGGCGGCCGTGGGCGCGGGAGACGGGGCCTCGGCGCGCGCCGCCGGGGCCACGAGGTCCAGCGCGGCCAGCGCCGCCAGCGCGGCGAGCCTACTTGCGGCCATGCCCGGGACCGAGCACGCCCGAGAGCTTCGCGTTCGCGTCGAACTCGTGCACGTGCGGCGGGTGGTGGCACGAGAGGCACGTGTCGCCGCCTGGCCTCGGGACCGGCATGTGCACGCGCGCTGGCGCCTTCACGTGGAGCGACCCCGCGCCGTGGCACACCTCGCACTGCACGTTCTTCAGGGTGGCGACGGCGGTCACCGTGCTGCCGCCTGGGCGCTCGTAGCCCGTGACGTGGCACGACACGCAGTCGAGGTTGAACTCCTTGAAGCCGTCCTCCAGCGTCTTGTACGCGCGGCTGTGCGCGGTGCCGTTCCACACCTTCCGCGCGTCGGCGTGGCACGCGGAGCAGACGTCGATGCCCACGTACGACGGCTCGTCGGCGCCGACGGGGCGCGGCGCGCGGCCGGCGAACGCGCGCTTGTTCTCCTCGTTCACGCGCTTGTAGTACGCGGCGAGCTTGTCGGTGATGAGCTTGTCGGCGCCGAGCGACGCGCGCACCTCGCGGAGCGCGTAGCGGTAGAAGCTGCCCTTCGCGGGCGCCGGTGCCTTGTCGAGGAGCGCCCGCTCCGCCTCGAGCTTCGCCACCTCTGCGCGGCGTGCCTCGATGTCGCCCTTCGCCACCGAGGGGTCGGTCTCCCAAGACGCGAGCTTCTTGCGCAGCTCGTCGATGCGCGCCGTGAGCGCCTCGCGCTTTCGCGTGGCCTCGAGCCCCGCGCCGTCGGCGAACGTCATGCTCCCGTCGCGCACGTAGAGGTCGAGGACGCCCACGGTCTGCAGGTGGTTGCCCGTCTCCACGAGGAGCACGTCGCCGACGCGCTCCACCGGCGCTGCCTGCGTGTTCGCCTCGCCCGCGCCGCCCGGCGAGCCCACGAGGATGGCGAGGAGCTTCGGGAAGGCGTCCGCGAGGCGCTTGGCCTCCCCGCGGCCGATCGACGCGAGCAGCACCACCACCTGGGCGCCCTGCCGCTCGAGGTCGGCGAGCGCCGCAGCCACCGCCTCTTGGATGGGGCCGTCTTTCGGCTCGCTCAGCGGCTTGCCCTCGCGCGCCCGTGAGGGCGCCGAGACCCCGAGGAGGCCCACCTTCACGCCGCCGAGCTCCTTGACGGCCGTGGCGGTGCGCGGGCCCGCCGCGGGCGTGGCGTTCGCGAACAGGAGCGGCGCGCCGCTCGCCTCGCGGAGGGACGCGAGGGTGGGGTCGCCGGCGGCCCACTCGTTTCGCGCGGGCGCGAAGCCGGCGAGGCGTAGCGTGGCGAGCGCCTTCGCGATGGTCTCGGCCTTCGCGACGTCTTGGCTGCGCTTGTCGGCTGTCACGTCGGGGTCCATGAAGAAGAGCGGGCCGGCCGTGAGCGTCGCGTAGGCCGGGGCCGCGGCCTCCTCGGCGCGCACGAGGGCCCCGAAGTGGTCCATGCCCCCGAGCTGATCCTTCACGCAGCCGCACGGCTCGAGCGCGCCGGCCAGGTCGGACACGAGGTAGAGGCGGAGCGTGGGGTGCTCGTCGCGCGGGCGGGCGGGCTCGGTCGTCGGGGGCCGACAGCCGTCGCAGGCCGCGAGCGCGAAGACCCCCGTCAGCGCGACGGCGACCGCCGCGCGCGACGTGAAGAGCCCGAGCGGGCGAAACCGGCTGGCGAAGAGCCTCACGAGCGACACCTCCGTGCGTACGGCCGCGCGCGTGCGCGCGAAACTGCCCCGCCCGCGCCGCGGGCCGGCGGGGCCTTCATACCGCAACCGCCGGAACAAATCGCCCATTCCACGACAGAGCGGAATCGTAGCGCGGATCGGCCGCGTGCTACGGTTCTGCTTCGATGCGGAGGTTTGGTCCGTTCGTTCTCGAGGCACGCCTAGCCGTCGGCGGGACGGCGGAGGTTCACGTCGCGCGCCCGGCAGAGCCCGGCGGGGATCTCCCCGAGCGCCTCGTCGTCAAGCGGCTCCTGCCGCACATGCTCGCCGAGCCGAGCGCCCGCAGCATGTTCGACCTCGAGGCGCGTCTGCACGCCTCGATCCGCCACGAGAACGTCGTCCGCGTCTACTTCGCGGGCGTCGACGAGCCGACGGGGGAGCCGTTCTTGGCGCTCGAGTACGTCGACGGCGTCGATGGCTACCGGCTGCTGCGCCGCCTGAAGCAAGAGGGCCGCACGCTCCCCGTCGGCGTCGCGGTCTACATCGCGCGCGAGGTGCTGCGCGCGCTGGCTAGCGCCCACACGGCGCGAGACGCGAAGGGGGCGCCGCTTCACATCGTGCACCGCGACGTGAGCCCCTCGAACATCTATTTTTCGGTCGATGGTCGCGTAAAGCTTGGTGATTTTGGCATTGCGCACTCGTCCTCGCGCGCGTCGATGCGGAGCGAGGCGGGCAACACGCTGAAGGGGAAGTACGCCTACCTCGCCCCCGAGCAGGTCAAGGGAGACCCCGCCGATCACCGGGCCGACCTCTTCAGCCTCGCCGCCGTCCTCACGGAGATGCTCCTCGGCGTGCCGCTCTTCGCGGGCGGCGGGCAGCTCGCCGTGCTCCTCGCGATCCGCGACTGCAAGCTCGACGTCCTCGAGTCGGCGCGTCACTCACTCCCCAAGGGGCTCTTCGACGTCCTCGAGCGGGCCCTTTCGAAGGAGCCCGACCGGCGGTTCGGCACGGCGTCGGAGCTCGCTGCGCGCCTCGCGCCGTTCGAGAGCTCGTCCCAGGCCGCCATCGCCGAGATCTCCGCCATCGTGCGGGCGACGCAGGCCGGGGCCCCGAGCCGCGAGCTCAGCGCGGTCACGCCGCAGCCGACGCTGCACGCCGCGGGCACGCTCGACCCTCAGCTCCGCAAGACCAGCGAGTACGTGCTCGAGCCGTCGTTCGTGGTCACGGCCGACGGGCGCCTGATGGGGCCGCTCTCCTTCGCGCAGCTCGTCGAGGCCATCTCCACGGGCGAGCTCGCCGAGCGCGACCGCGTGAACTACGGCGGGGCTGGGCTCAAGCCGCTGCGAGAGATCGGGGATCTCGCCCGCTTTCTGCCTCCGTCCACGTCCACGGAGCGCGGCGCGCTCGACCCTGGGCTCCCCGCTTTCCAGGGCGAGCTCTCCGAGGTGGGCATGCTGTCGATGCTCATGCGCGTGCTCCGGGAGAGCGCCACGGGCGTGCTCTTCGCCGAGCGCGGCGCCGGAGGCGGGGCGGCGCCCATGCGCAAAGAGCTCTACTTCCAGGCCGGCAAGCTGCACCACGTCGCCTCCACGAACGCCACCGAGCTGCTCGGCGAGTACCTCGTGCGCCGCGGCAAGCTCGCGCGCGAGGAGCTCGACCTCGCCCTCGGCATCCTCCCGCGCTACCAGGGGCGCATGGGCGACACGCTCATCTCGCTCGGCCTCGTCGACGCCGTGGAGATCTTCCGCGCCATCCGCGAACAGGGGCGCGATCGGGTGGCCGACCTCTTCACCTGGCGCTTCGGGAAGGTCTCGTTCTATCGGGACCGCGCCGCGGCCCACGTCGAGTTCCCGCTCGAGCTCGATCTGCCCCAGCTCATGGTCGCGGGCCTCGAGGCGGAGATGCCCGGCAACGTGCCGCTCGACCGGTACCGTGGCCACCTGAGCCGCGTCCTCCGCCTGCGACCTCCGCCACCAGAGCTCGCCGCGGTGACGTGGCCCCCGAGCGTGTCGCGCCTCCGCGCGCTCCGCGAGGCGCCGCTCGCGCTGCGCGAGCTCTTGCGCCTCGGCGCGCAGAGCGGCGCCGCCGCGACCGACCTGCTCCGCGCCGTCGAGGTGCTGACCGCCGCGGGCGTAGCCGCGTTCGACTGAGCCCGCGCGCCGCTCGGGTCAGGGCCCGCTGAGGGGCGGGAAGTGCGCGTGCCCCTCCGAGTCGAACCACAACACCCGATCGAGCACCTGCGCTGCGTCCAGCACCGCGGCGTGGTGTTCGCGCGCGATCGCGACGAGCTCGCCGTAGTGCGCGTCCGTCGCCGCGCGGAACACCCGCAGCGCGCGGGTGAAGCGCGCGCCTTGCGCGCTCGGCGGCTCGCCGAGCAGGGTCCGGCACGCGGGCTCGGGCAGGAGCGGCACGCACTCGGGCAGGAGGAGCGCGAGGAGCTTGGAGAGCGCCTCCGCGCCCTGCTCTCTCCGAGCCCCGAGCGCCTCGGAGAGGTGGTCGACGGCCGCCGCGATGCCGGTGAGCGCGGTCGCGTCCTCTTCGAGGTCGTCGGGGAGCGCCTCGAGGGCCTCGACGAGCCCGAGCAGCACCTCGCGCCGCGGCGGCGTCGCGAGCGCGCGGAGGGCGGGGGAGGGCGCGGGCGAGTTCACGAGCCAGCTCGACGCGAGCGCGAGGTCGAGCCGCGCCTCGAGGGCGAGGGTCGGGCGCGCCCGTCGGAGCGCGTGGGCGGCCTGGTCGAAGAGGAACGCGCCGGGGAGGCCCGCGCGCAGGTCCAGCTTCTCGGCCGCCCTCTCCAGGGAGAGCGCGCGTCCGCCCCCGAGCTCGATCGTCGTCATGCGCCGAGCCTATCAGGCCGAGGCGAGCCTCGCGGCGTCAGGTCGGCTCGTGGCGGGCGCGAACGCCGCGACAGCGCGCGGCGCGGGCGGTACCCTGCTCGCATGGGCTGCCTCTTTTGCAACATCGTCTCCAAGAAGATCCCCGCCGACGTCGTGTACGAAGACGCGCACGTGCTCGCGTTCCGCGACATCCGCCCCGTCGCGCCCACGCACGCCCTGGTCATCCCGAAGGTGCACCTCGAGCGGGTGCACGAGGCCACGGGCGAGCACGCCGCGCTCCTCGGCGCGCTGCTCCTCGGCGCGCGCGCGGTGGCCGAGCAGCTCGGGCTCGGCGCCTCGGGCTACCGCCTCGTGATCAACAACGGCGACGACGGTGGTCAGACGGTGTTCCACCTCCACGTGCACGTGCTCGGCGGCCGCGCGCTCGCGTGGCCGCCCGGCTGACATGTGCATGTAAACTGCACGTATGTCAGCGCGAGGCGCGCGCCGCCGGAGGCGGCCCGAGGCGCGCGATCGCCGCCTCGACGCGCGCGCGCGGATCGTCGCCCTCGGGCGCCTCGCCGAGCGGGGCTCGCTCCGTCCGCGCGAGGAGGTAGCGCAGGCACGCGACCTCGAGCTCCGACAGCGTGACTTGGCGGCGGAAGTCGACGTCGGGGAGCCGGTAGGTGAGCTCGAAGAGGCCGTCTCCGCGCGCGGTGAGCGCGGGGTCGGCGGCCCGCTCGAGGTGGCGGAGGGCGCCGCGGAGCAGCGCTGAGCGCCGCCGCGCGGCGCGCACCTCGGGGCGGCGGTGCAGGTCGAAGAAGAGGTTGCGCGAGTAGAGCCCCGGCGCGACCGTCATGGCCACCGTGAGGGCCTCGGTCAGCGCGGCGCCCTCCAGCGGCGGCGCCTGGCTCTCCGCGCTCACGCGGTCACGCCTTGGCGGCCGCGCCCTCGGCGCCGTCCTGCGCCTCGAGCATCGCGGCCTGGCGGTGCGTGCGGAGGGCCGTCATGAGCTCGTCGAGGTCGCCCATCATCACGCGGTCGAGCTTGTGCAGGGTGAGCTGGATACGGTGGTCGCTCACGCGGTTCTGCGGGAAATTGTAGGTGCGGATCTTCTGGCTGCGCTCGGCCGTGCCGACCATGCCGCGCCGCTCGGCGCTGACCTCGGCGTCGCGCTTCGCCTTCTCGATGTCGAGCAGGCGGCTCTTCAGCACCTTGAGCGCCTTCGCCTTGTTCTTCAGCTGGGAGCGCTCGTCTTGGCACTTCACGATGAGGCCCGACGGCTTGTGGAGGATCTGCACGGCGCTGTTGGTGGTGTTGACGCCCTGGCCGCCGGGGCCGCCGCTCGCGGCGATGGAGATCTCGAGGTCCTTGTCGTCGATCTGCACCTCGACGTCGTCGGCCTCGGGGAGCACCGCGACGGTGGCGGTCGAGGTGTGGATGCGCCCCTGGGTCTCGGTGGCCGGCACGCGCTGCACGCGGTGCACCCCGCCCTCGAAGCGCATGTGCGCGTACACGTCCTTGCCCGTGAGCAGGAAGATGCACTCCTTGTAGCCGCCGGTCGCGCTCTCGGAGAGCGACAGCACCTCGAGCTGCCAGCCGCGCGCCTCGGAGTAGCGCGAGTAGAGCCGGAACAGATCGGCCGCGAAGAGCGCGGCCTCCTCGCCGCCCTCGCCGGAGCGGATCTCGACGATGGTGTTCTTCTTGTCGTCTGGATCCTGAGGCAGCAGCAGGAACTGCAGCTCGAGCTCGAGCGCGCGGACCTTCTCCTCGAGGTCGGGGATCTCGTGCTCGACGAGCTCGCGGAGCTCGGGATCGGCCAGGGCCTCCCTGTCCTCCTCGAGCCGGCGCTGCGCCTCTTGGTAGCGCGCGAAGGCGAGGGCGATCGGTTCGAGCTCGCCGCGCTCGCGGTTCAAGTTGGCGAGGCGCGCGCGATCGGCGAGCACGTCGGGCTGGCAGAGCAGCTCGTCCATGTCGCGGTAGCGCCGCGTGAGATCGGCGAGTTTTTCGAGGGGCAACATGCGGGCGGTCGGCGGGTTTAGTCGCTCGATTCACTCAAGTCGAAGGATATTCGAGCGCGCGCGCCACGCCGCGCGCCTGCCGCCCGCGTGGCGGGC
>CAZHGG010000316.1:0-6838 GCA_964531755.1 uncultured Polyangiaceae bacterium | reverse complement strand
CGGCGACGCGCTCGACGCGGGCGGCGAGGCGCGCACGCGCGACGCCCTCGGGTACGCCGGCCTCTTCCGCGAAACGCCCCAGCGCGCGCGCGACCTCCTCCGCGGTGGCGGGGCGCGCGCCAGGCTCGCGCGCCACCATGCGAGCGTGAAGGTCGGCGAGCGCGTCGCCGCCGCCGAGCCCGGGGGGATCTTCCAGGGCGAGCCGCCGGAGCACGTCCATCTCGGTGCCCTCGCCCCACATGCGCGCGCCCTCCACGCACTCGAAGAGCACGGCGCCGAGCGAGAAGAGGTCGGACCGACGATCGAGGGGCTCGCCGAGGCCTTGCTCGGGCGACATGTAGGCCGTCTTGCCCCGCACGTCGCCCGTCTTGGTGAGGCCGCGCTCCGCGTCGACCTTGGCCACGCCGAAATCGAGCAACAGCACGTCGCCCTCCCGCGAGACCATCACGTTGTGCGGCGACACGTCGCGGTGAACGAGGTTCAGCGGAGCCCCGCCCTCGTCGTGGAGCTCATGCGCCGCGTGGAGCCCACGCGCCACGCGCCCGACGACGTACGCCGCGAGCTCACGGGGGAGCGCGCGCTCGCGGGCGTCGCCCGCGCCCGCGAGAAGCCGATCGAGCGGGACGCCGTCGACGAAGTCCATGACGAGGAACGGCTCGCCGTCCTCCTCGCCGGAGTCGCGCGTGCGGACGACGTTGGGGTGCTCGAGGCGCTTGGCGAGCGTCACCTCACGGTGAAAGAGGGCGCGCTTCTCCGGATCGCCCACGAGCTCCGCGAGCAGGCGCTTCACCGCGACGAGGCGCTTCGCCTGCCCGGGGGAGTGCGCCACCGCCAGCTCGACGCGCCCCATTCCGCCCCGGCCGAGCAGGAGGATGGGCCGCGGCGCAGCCGAGGGCTCGGCGCGGACGTCACGCACGGCCCCGCGGTCCGACCGGCTCGGCGCGGGCGTGTCCGTGGTCGTCGGCGTCCCCATCACCCAAGAACAATAGCCAACTTTGGCGCGAGCGAGCCCTTCCTGCGCCGGCGGCGTCCCGCGGCGTTACGATGCGGCCTTGCCGTCTCGTTCGCGCCCCCCACTTCGAGCCCCCGCGGTCGCGACCGTCGCGCTATCGCTCGTCCTCCTCGTGGGCGCCTGCTTGCCCGACCTGCGCGCCTTCCCGGCCGAGCCGGCTGGCGGCCGGTGCGGCGACGGCTACGTCGACGGCCCGACGAGCGCGGCCCCCGAGGAGGCTTGCGATCCGGGCGACGTCGGCGCGGTCGGCTGCTCTCCGACCTGCGCGCTCGTCTGCGAGGGCGGCGTGCGGCTCGCGACGAAGCACTGCTATTTCTTGGCGGGCACGGCCACGAGCTACGCGGGCGCGTCGCAGCTCTGCCGCTCCGCGGGCGCTCACGTGGTCACCTTCGCCGGCACGGACGAGGTCGCCTCGGTCGACGCCATCGTGCGCGCCGGCGAGTACTGGGTGGGCCTCGCCAAGGACCCCACGACGGAGGCGTACGCCCCCGAGCGGCGAGACGAGCCCGGCTACCCCGCTCCCCCGAGGACCGGCCCGTGCCCCGGCTGCTTCGCCCGGGCGGACGCGACGCAGTCCTTCCCGCCAGAGCCCGGCGCCAGCGGCGAGCTCGGGTGCCTCATCGCCCAGCGCGGCGCCGGCTCGCCGTGGCAGGCCGCGCCGTGCGCGCGGTCGAAGGCTGCGGACGTCGTCTGCGAGCGCGAGCCGCCCGGCACGCGCGCCGAGGGCTGCCCGGGCGGCGTGTGTGTGCGCCTCTCGCCGACGACCAAGCGGTACCTCTTCGTCCCCTCGCCGGCGGTGGAGGTCGACGCCGCGGCGGGCTGCGCCTCCTTCGGCGGCCGCCTCGTGCTCCTCGAGAGCCCCGAGGAGCGCGAGGAGCTCGCCCGCGAGATCGCGCGGCTCTCCCCCGACCTCGCCGGCGTGTGGGTGGGCCTCGCGCGCGTCGCCGGCGCGACCGCGTTCCTCTGGGACGACGAGGCCGCCCCGCCCTCCCGCCGCGAGCCCATGTGGGCCGACAAAGAGCCGCTGGCCACCGGTCCGAGCCGCGCCTACCTCGACCTCACCCGTGGAGGCTACGACACGCGCCTCGTGCGCGCGCACGACGAGGCCGGCAAGGCGCGCCCGTATGTCTGCCAGTACTGAGCAGCCGCCTTCGCCCGCCGCGCGTCAGCGGACGCCGTGCTTGCGCAGGTACGCGCGCACGTGATGACGCTCCATGCCGCTGCGTCGGGCCATCTCGCTGACGTTGCCCCCCGACGACGCGGACAGCTCTAGGAAGTAGCTCCGCTCGAACTGCGCGACAGCGGCGCGCTTGGCGTCGGCGAAGCTCGACTCCGCGTCGCCACCTGCGCTGGCGCGCGCGGGCTCCGGCGCGTGGGCCAGGGTGAGCACGTCGTCCAGGGCGTCGGGGGCGTCGGCGAGCGTCGCCGCGACGGACGCGACGTTGACGAGCTCACGCACGTTGCCCGGCCAGTCGTACTGGGCCCGGTTCTTCTCGATCCAGCCGTTCACCACGTCGGCCTTGTCGGCCAAGCCTTGGCGAGCGCAGAGCGCGGCGACGATCTCCGGGATGTCCGAGAGGCGCTCGCGCAGGGAGGGCATCTCGACGCGTATCTGTGCGATACGAAAGAATAAATCGGAGCGAAAGCGACCGGCGTTCATCTCGGCGCCGAGGTCACGCCGGGTCGCAGCGAGGAGGCGCACGTCGATGGGCTCGAAGGCCGTGGCCCCCACGCGCTTGACCTGCCGCTCGGCGAGCGCGCGCAGGAGCTTCGGCTGCAGCTCGATGGGCAGCTCCCCGAGCTCGTCGAGGAACAGCGTGCCGCCGCTCGCCTCCGCGAGGGCCCCCTTCCGCCGCTCGGTCGCGCCCGTGAACGCGCCCTTCTCGTGGCCGAAGAGCAGGCTCTCGGCGAGGGTCGCGGGGATGGAGCCGCAGTCGACGACGACGAACGGGCCGCGCTTGCGCGGCGACGCGTCGTGCACCGCGCGCGCGACCAGCTCCTTGCCCGTGCCGGTCTCGCCGAGGATGAGCAAGCTCAGCGGCGTGGGCGCCACCTTCTCGAGCACGCCGTACAGCCGACGCATGCGCGGCGACGAGCCCACGAGCTCGCCGAAGCTCGCGGAGAACCCGAGCTCGACGCGTCGCTTGCCCGAGGGCTCGACCACGAGGCGGGTCTGGCCGACGTCGATCTCGGTGCGCTCACCGAGCACCACCTCGCGCACGCGCACCTTTCCGATGAAGGTGCCGTTCGTGCTGCCGAGGTCGCGGAGCACGACGCCCTCGGTCACGGCGCGGAGCTCGCAGTGCAGCGCGCTCACCTCGGCGTCGGCGAGGCACACGGCCGCGCCAGGATCGCGGCCGACGACGAGCGGCTCGACGTCGATCGGGACCCTCGCCCCGTCAGGCAGGTGCAGCACGCCGCCGCGCACGAACCAGTTGAGCGAGCGGGTGCGGGTCTCGTTCGCGGCCATGCCATCGTCGTAGCGCATCGGCCCTGGGGGTGGCGCAGATTCGCGCACGTCGTGGCCCGCACGCGGAACGAATGCGCTCCCTCGCCGCCCGTGGCATGCTCGAAGCGTGGCCCTGCGATCCGGCTCTCCCTGGCGAACACGCGCGCGCGTGGCGGGCCTCGCGGCGGTCGCCCTGAACGTCGCCTGCGGGCCCTCCGAGCCCGACCCCGACGTGACCCTCGCGAAGGACGGCACCGACGTGGCGAGCGCCGAGGGCGACGTCGAGCTGCTCACCGCGTCGCTCGTGGGAGGCGGCGCCGGCTCGCTGGCGCTCAGCGCAGAGGACCTCACCGGCCGGCTCGGCGGGGTCCAGCCCGCGGACATCGGCGACGGGCCCCGCGCCGTGTTCCTCCCGAGCGGGTGCCTCGCCGTCACGCACACCCCGGCCGCCCGCACCGTCGCCTACCGCTTCAAGGACTGCCTCGGCCCGTTCGGGCTCCGCCGCCTGACGGGGACCGTGACCGTCGTGTATGCGAAGTCGGCGGAGGGGCTCACCCTCGACGTGAGCGCGAGCGACCTCGCGATCGGGCGCGCCACCGCGGTCACCCTGACGGCGCACGCGGAGATCACCGCGGGCGCACAGGCGGGCGAGCGCAAGACGGTGTGGCGGGCGGAGCTCGGGGGCACCTCGGCGCGCGACCGGCCGATGGTGCGCGCCGTGACCCGGACGTTGCAGTTCTCCACGGGCGGGACGTGCGTCGACGCGAGCGGCACCTCGACTGGCACCGTGGCGGGCGCCTCGCTCGAGGTAGCCGTCGAGGGGCTGCGCCGGTGCCGGGGCGCCTGCCCGGAGGCGGGCGGGACGATCCGAGTGACCGGCGCCGGCCGCGCGCCGCTGACGCTCACGTTCGACGGCACCACCGAGGCGAAGGTCGAGGTCGGCGGGAAGACCCAGACGGTGGCGCTCGCCTGCGCGAAGTGAGCGAGCGTTACGGCAGGGTGCGAGAGCCTGGAGGCGGCGGCGGCACCGACTTCGGCCCCTCGTTGGCCGCGAGCACGAAGGCGAGCCCGCACACCATCCCGTCGGGCTCCTCCTGGATCCACACGACCCGCCCCGACCGGACGAGGGTGTCGTCGCCCGAGCCGATGGTGATCTCGAAGACCTCGCCGAGCGCGACCGGGTCCTCGACGATGACGCGCACGCCGCCGCGGCTGACGTTGAGCGCCCAGCCCTCGAGGGTGCGCTCGTCGGCGCGCAGCTTGACCCTGTCGGACACCTCACGCCGCGCGCCGCCGCGCCGCATGGCGTGAACACCTGCCGTGGGGATGCCGAGGGGCGGCGTGAGTGAGGTGCGCTTTGTCAATGGACTCACGAGGATAGCGCGCCCAACCCGCAGGACGCCAGAAGTCGACGAATCGGGCGCCGGCCCGCCCGCCCGCGCGCGCGCGCGAGCGCCTTCGGTTGCGTGAGCGTGAGAAGACTTGACGGGAACGTCCGGGCGCGCTCTTGATGGCGCTCGGCGAGCCCCTCGCCTCTTCTCGTGCCCTCGCTCGTGCCGGGTTTGCGTGACACCTCAACAGCTCAAGAAAGCGCTCATCCAGTCGGGCCTCGAGGTCTACCGCACGTTGGGTGACGAGATCGTGCTCGCCGACCGTCCGCGGGAGAACCTCATCCTCGACTCGGGCGTGCGGGTGCGCACTCCGCTGAACGGGACGTTCCGCCTCCGGCTGATCCTACGCGCCGAGCAGTCCTCGTTCTCCGGCGACGAGCCCGCGCAGCTGTTCGAGCGCGCACGCGCGCTGTCGACCGCCGCCGTGGCGCGCGGGTTCGCCGAGCTCGGCACCCAGGTCGCGCCCATGCGAGACCCGGCCGACGCCGCGCGGGTCCTCGACACGTTCTACGAGGTCATCTACACGCGCGAGGTGGCCACGATCGAGGAGGCCTGCGCGGAGGCGCGGTTCGCGCTCGGCGTCGAGAAGAGCGCCTCGACGGGGCGCTAGGCCGAGCGGCCCGGGCTACAAAACCGCGATAAGATTCGCAGCCTTGCGACCATGAGAGGCGGGCCCGCGTCCCGCCCGCGCCGGCCCAGGCCGGCGGGCGTTCATTTCAACGCGGCGCCGGCCGTGGTATGGCCCGCCTCCCCATGTTGGACCTCTTTCGCAAGCGCGGGCTCACGTCGGTCGTGTACGGCGCAATCATCGTCGCGACCATCCTCGTCTTCGTGATCGGCTTTCGCCCGAACTCGGGCCAGAAGCTCGGCTCGATCAAGGAGGAGTGCGTGGCGGAGGTCCACGGCCACTGCATCGACCCGCGCAGCCAGCGCGCGTCGTACCGACTGCTCATCCCCCGCGGGGGCTCGGGCGAGCTGCTGACGGCGCGCGCCGAGGGGATGGGCCTGGGGAAGATCTCGCTCGACGGGCTCATCGAGCGCGAGCTCTTCATCGCCGAGGCCCAGCGGCTCGGGCTGAGCGTGAGCGACGAGGAGGTCACCGAGTCGATCTTCAACGGCTTCATCTTGGTCAGCGTCCCCTCCGACAATCCCCAGCTCGCGTACACGCTCGGGGTCCGCGACGGCCGCATCAACCCGGGGCTGTACGGCGCGTTCCGCGATCCCAAGACGAAGCACTTCGACACGAAGGTGTACGAGCGCACGGTCCGCGCGATGACGGGGCGCTCGCCCTCCGACTTCCGCGAGTGGCAGCAGCGCGAGCTGCTCGCCGCGCGCATGCGCGATCTCGTGCGCGCGCCCGTGCGCGTCTCCGAGCAGGAAGGCTGGGACCGCTACGTCGAAGAGAAGTCGACGTCCGCGCTGAACTACATCCACGTGCGCGCCAGTTACATGGAGAAATACGGCGTCGCCGCCACCCCGGCGCAGGTCGAGGAGTGGGCGAAGGACGCGACGAACGCCGCCACGGTAGAGGGCCCGACCATCCGCCACGTGCTCGTGAAGATCAGCAAGGGCGCGAAGGACGACGAGAAGGCCGCGGCGAAGGGCCGCCTGGAGAAGGCGATCGAGCGCATCAAGAAGGGCGAGGCGTTCGCCGACGTCGCGCGCGAGGTCTCCCAAGACCCCGGCAGCGCGATGCGCGGCGGCGACGTCGGCACGAAGACCGACGGGTTCGTCGAGCCGTTCAAGAAGGCTGCCGACGCCATCAAGGCGGGCGAGATGACCGGCGTCGTCGAGACGACGTACGGCTTCCACGTCATCCGGAAGGACGACGACGCCAAGGAGAAGCGCAAGAAGGCGTACCTCAAGGCGAAGTCGCTCGAGGCCGCGAAGGACACGGCCTCCAAGATCCACGCGGCCATCAAGGGCGGGAAGTCCCCCGAGGACGCGAGCCGCGAGGCCATCGCGCCGCTCGCCGCGCTCGCCGCG
>CAZHGG010000315.1:0-6872 GCA_964531755.1 uncultured Polyangiaceae bacterium | reverse complement strand
GCACCACCGCCCGGTTGCAGCTGGCGGGATGGCTGGTTGCGGCGCTGGCGTTTGCCGTTCCACTCCTCCCGCTCACTCAACCAGGCGCGCTCCACGCGCAGGAAACCACCGGCACCGTCCGCGGGCGCGTGCGCAGGGGCGGCGTAGGCGGGCGCAGGAGCGTGGGCCGCGCGCGCCGCGGGCTGCGGGACGGGCGCGATCGGCGGCGCCTTCATGCCAGGTGGCGCCTCGAGCAGCTCCAGTTGCTTCGTGATCAGCATGAAATACACGAACAAATGCGCCACGGCGGGGGGCACCAGGCGGGCCGCCGTGAGGTCGCCGACGAACAGCGGTCGGTGCCGGAGCAGCTCCACCACCTGGAGCTCGCCCGGGTCGAAGCCGCAGCGCTCCGGCGCGGCGGAGGCGTTCAGGCGGATGGCCACGGTCTGGAGGCGCGCGAGCGCCGCGTTCGCGTGATCCCACGAGGGGTTCGCGCGGATGCCGGCCCACAAGAGCCTCAGCGGATCGGCCTCGACGAAGCCCGGACCGCGGTCTTGGAGCGTGTCGCGCCCCTCGTAGAACGCGAACTGCGAGGCCGACGGGAACAGGAAGAGGCACTGCACCTGCGCCTCGAGGGCGGCGAGCGCCCCCGGATCGGAGGGGGCGATCTCGGGGGGCGCGTCCGCCTTCCGGGGCAGCCCCTCGAAGAACACGATGGCGCCGCCCGCGCCGTCGGGGCGCCGCAGCACGAGGGACCCCGAGAGGCGCCGCTCCATCACGTAGGTGAAGAGGTGCGCCAGGGGCGTCTTCGCGAGCAGACCGGCAGCCGTCGGGGGGGGCAGCGCTTCCATCAGCCCCGAAAAATATCCTGCATCCCTAGCCGACGCGAGCGTGAAACCGTGGCGCCCGCCGATCGCGGCCACGCCGGCGCGCGCGCACGGTTTTCCCGAGCGTGGGCGCGGCGAACGCGGGTACACTGAGGGAGCTGGCACTCAGCACTTCCCGGGGCGGGGGCGACGGGCCGAGCCCGCTCTTCGACACCACGCACGCCGTGACAGAATCCTTCCCCGAAAAGCTGGCGCAGTACGACGTGCTCCGGCGCCTCGGCGCGGGCGGCATGGCCGAGGTGTTCCTCGCCCGCAAGAGCGGCGCCGAGGGCACCTCGAAGATCGTCGTCGTCAAGCGCATCCTGCCGTCGTTCGGCGCGTCGCGCCGCTTTCGCACGATGTTCATCGACGAGGCGCAGCTCGCCACGCGCCTGAACCACCCGAACGTCGTGCAGGTGTACGACTTCTCGAACGAGGGCGCCGAGGGCCACATCCTCGCGATGGAGTACGTCGAGGGGCCCGACTTCGGCATGCTCATCGCCGCGGCGCGCGCCGCCGGCGTGCGGCTGCCGCCCTGGGTGAGCGCGTACGTCATCGCCGAGGTGGCCAAGGGGCTCCACTACGCCCACGAGAAGAAGGACGACGGCGGCGCCTCCCTCGAGATCGTCCACCGCGACGTGTCGCCCCAGAACGTGCTGCTCTCCTACGATGGCAGCGTAAAGATTGCGGATTTCGGCATCGCCAGCGCGCGCTTCCTTCAAGACGAGCAGGGCGTCATCAAGGGCAAATACGGGTACATGTCGCCCGAGCAGGCCCGCGGAGAGCGCGTCGACCGCCGCAGCGATCTCTACTCGCTCGGCGTGATCTTGTGGGAGTGTCTGTCCGGCCGGCCGCTCCACGGGAGCGCGACCGGCACCGCGCTGCTCGAGGTGGTCCGCACCGGCCGCGTCGAGCCGCCGAGCACCTTCGCGATGGATCTCCCCGCGGAGCTCGAGGAGATCGTCATGAGGCTCCTCGCGCCGCGCCCCGAGGGCCGGTACGCCACGGGGAGAGAGCTCGTGTCGGCCATCGGCCGCGCGCTGCTCGCGCGCCAGGAGCTCGTCGACGGCGCGGCCCTCGAGGCGACGATCCAGGCGTTTCTCCCGCGCCCGAGCGACGGCCGTCGAGCGCGCGGCGCGGTCCCCGCGCTCGGCGCCGAGCTCACGAACCCGGCGGCGCCCTCCGCCCTCGCCAGCGACCGCCCCCCGGCGTCGTCGAGGCCGAACAGGCGCGGCGGCGAGCACCGCGAGGTGCGGCACATCGCCCTCGTGACGCTCGAGCTCGCGCCGCAGAAGGAGCTCAGCGAGGGCGAGCGCGCGCGCCTCGCCCGGGCGATCCTCCGGCTCCGCCCGATGCTCGACGACATGGCGTACAAGCGCGGCGCGCGCTGGCAGTGGACGTCGGACATCCAGGCGCGCGCGGTCGTCGGCCTCACCTCGCGGCACGCCCGCGCCCCCTCCGACTCGGCGTGGCTGGCGCTCGAGACGCACGAGGCCCTCGCGGCGCTCGCCGACGATCTCCCCACGCCCGTGTCGGCCACGATGACCCTCGTGCGCGGCATCGCCTCGGGCATCCGCGACGCGAGCGGCAACCTCGTCCGCTACACGCTCCACGACCCCGTCACCTACCTGGCCGACACGCTGAGCCGGAAGACACCGCCCAACACGACCTGGGTCGCCGGCGGGCTCTACCGCCTCGTGCGGCGCGAGTTTCGCTGGGGCGACGCCCCGAGCCTCGAGTTCCCCGGCGACGCCGACGTCGCCAACCTGCCCCCGACGATGCGCATCTACACGCTCGAGCGCAGCCTCTCGCGCGAGGAGCGCGAGTCCGAGCTGGGGGCCTCGCCGCACGACCTGGTAGGGCGGGACGCCGAGAAGGCCGAGCTCGTGGCCGCCTACCACGCGGCGATGAACGCCACGAGCAACGACAAGATGAGCGCGCGCGCCGTCGTCGGCGAGCTCGGCATCGGCAAGACCGCGCTGGTCCACAGCTTCCTCGAGGAGCTGCCACCGAACGCGCGGGTCGTGCGCGCGGAGTGCTCGCCGGTGCGTATGGAGGTGCCCTTCGCGACGATCGCCGAGCTCGTCCGATCGGCCGCAGCGCTCACCGGCGAGGAGAGCTACGCCGAGGTCGTCGAGGTGCTCGGGCCCGCGGGCGGGCCAGGCGCGAAGGGCGACAACCCGATGGTGGCGCGCCTCGCCGAGCTCGTCACGAACCGCCCCTCCGGGCAAGGCGACAACGACGACGCCGCCTACCAGAAGCGCCTGCTCGTCACGAGCGTGCGCAACCTGCTCGGCGCGTTCGCCGCCGACGGCCCCGTGGTGCTCGTCGCCGAGGGCCTGCAGTGGGCCGACAAGCCGAGCCTCGACGTCCTCGTGGATCTTCTTAAGTCAACGGATCCACTGCCTATTTTGGTCGTCCTCGTGAGCCGACCCGACGAACGCCTCGCCCACCTCCTCGAAGGGAAGGTGCGCATCGAGCTGCACGGCCTCTCCGCCGACGAGCAGGTGCGCCTGGTGGAGACTCGCATCGGCGTGAAGGAGGGCGTCCGCGAGGTGTGCGCCGAGCTGCTGCCCCGCGTCGGGGGGAACCCGTTCTTCTTGCTCGAGCTCGTCGACGCGCTCCTCGAGCGGGGTGTCCTCGAGATCCGGGAGGACGCGCTCGTGCGCGCGGAGGAGGGCGAGCGCGAGTTCTTCCTCCCGCAGACGCTCGAGCAGCTCCTCGCCGACCGCATCGAGGAGCTCCCGCCCCGCGAGCGGCGCATCGTGGACTGGCTCGCGATCGCCGGCGGTCCGCTCGCCGTGGCCGACCTCGGGCGGCTGCTCGCCGAGGGCAGCTCGGTGCCCAGCGCGGCCGCCGAGCCCGCCACGCGGCTGTGCGAGCGCGGGCTCTGCGATCGCCGGGGCAACGAGCTCGATTTCCGACATCCGCTCACGCGGGACGTCGCCTACGGCGCCCTCTCTGCCACGGCGCGCACGCGCATGCACAAGGCGCTCGGCGAGCACCTGACCGGCACCCCTCTCGCGCGGGGAGTCTCGGCGGCGATCGTGGCGAGCCACTTCGCCCGGGGCGACGACGGCGAGCGCGCGGCGCACTACTACATCGAGGCAGCGACGGCGGCGCGCACGACCTACCAGACCCCGCTCGCGGTCCGGTACTACAAGCGCGCGCTCCTCCAGCTCACCATCGACGATCCGCGCCGCCTGGTGGCGCACGAGGCGCTCGAGGGCATCTACCGGATGCTCGGCCGCAAGCGCGACAGGGTCGCGCAGCTCGAGGGCATGCGCGCGTGCGCGCGCCACGTCGCCACGCCCCGCAGCGTGTGCCTCGCGTTCCTGCGCACCGCCCGCTTCGACCTCGACGAGGGGCGGCTGCCGCACGGCCTGCCGATCGCGCGGAAGGCCGCCCAGATCGCCCGCGGCTCCGGCTTCTTGCAGCTCGAGATCGAGGCCGAGTCGCTCACGAGCGAGCTGTCGCGCGAGCTCGGCGACGTGCAGGTGGCGCTGGCGGCGGCCGATCGCGCGCTGGCGGCGGCCGACCCCAACGTGAACCCCAGCGTGCCGCCGCGGCTCCGGGCGGACGCCCTGCGCTCGCGAGGCGTGCTGCTCCGGCGGGTCGGGCGCGTGCGCGAGGCGGTGGCCGACTACGTGCAAGCCGTCGCCATCTACCGCAAGAGCGGCGCGCACCGCCAAGAGGCGCGCGCCAAGAACGCGCTCGCCTACGCGATGTTCGTGCAGGGCCGCTACGAGGACGCCATCGCGCTCGCGTTCGAGTCGATCCAGATCGACCTGTCGGTCGGCGGCCGGTTCCAGCTCGCCAAGACGCTCGCCAACATCGGGCAGAGCTACTCGCGCCTCGGCGACGTGCCCCGCGCGGCGGCCTACCTGCAGCGGGCGCGCGAGGCCCACGAGCGCTACGCGGACAAAGACGGCCGCACCGACACCCTGCTCGTCAGCGCCGAGGTCGCGCTCGACAACGGGGCGCTCGACGAGGCCGTCGCGTGGCACACCGAGGCGATGGAGGGCCTCGCCACGAGCGAGAACGCCTACGATCGGGCGCACGGGCTCGTCGTGGGCGCGGCGATCGCGCGGGCGCGCCGCGAGCCCCAGAAGGCGATCGAGCTCGCGCTCGAGGCCCGACGCATGGCCGAGAAGCAGGCGCTCGTCGCGTACCACTTCTACGCCTTCGCGCTCGAGGCCTCCGCCCGGGTGGACGCGGGCGAGGTGCACTCGGCGACGCTGCTCGCGACGACGGCCCTCGGCGCGGTCGAGGCGCTCCAAGGGAGCGAGTACGGGCTCGACGTGCGCACGCTGTGCGCCGACGCGCTCAAGCGCGCGGGCTCGCCCCAGGCGGCGGCCACTCGGCAGCGCGCGATCGACTTCGCGACCGGCGTGATGGAGACCATCCGGAACATGCGCCTGCGCAGGCTCTACTCGCAGCGCCCCGTGGTGGCGGCGCTGTTCGACACCACGCCCTCGCCGCTCGTGGCCCCGCGGGTCGACCTCGGGAAGGGCTCACCGTTCGCCCAGACCCTGCAGAGCGCGCTCTTGCCCGGCGAGCTCAACGCCATGCTCGGCGCCCGATCGACGCCGCCGTCGGAGAAGAAATGACCACCATCAGCAGCGCGGGCGGGCCCACGACGAAGCGCGTCGGCATGATCTTCTCGGGCGGCGGCGCCCGCGGCGCGTACGAGGTCGGCGTGCTCTCGTACGTGTTCGAGGAGCTCACCCGCATGCGCGGGGGGCCGCCGCGCATCGACGTGCTCTGCGGCACGAGCGTGGGCGCCATCAACGCGTGCTACCTCGCGGCGCACCTCGCCGACCCCGTGCTCGGCCTGCGGCGCCTCGTCCACCTCTGGTCGGAGCTCGAGATCACCCGGGTGCTCGGCTTCGGCCTTCGCCAGTTCGCCGGGCTGCCCAAGGTCGTGATGGGCGGGGGCGCGGGGACCGGCCTCTTCGACGTGAGCCCGATGGCCGATCTCGTCGGCCGAGAGATCTCCTGGCGCGCGGTCGCCCGCTCGCTCCGCAAGAACAAGCTGCGCGCGCTCACCGTCTCGACGACCGAGGTGGCCACCGGCCGCACGGTCATCTTCGTGCAGACCGCGCCGAACGTGGCGATGCCGGACGTCGTACCGCCGCGGACGCTGTTCCGCCAGGCGCACATCGGGCCGGTGCACGCCCTCGCGAGCGCCGCCATCCCGCTGCTGTTCCCTCCGGTGCGCATCGATCACGATCTCTACCTCGACGGCGGGCTCCGCCAGAACACGCCCATCGCGCCCGCGCTCGCGCTCGGCGCGACGCACATCTTCGCGATCGGCAGCTCGCGCGAGGTGCGCGGCGTCGTCGCGCCGGCCAAGGAGGGCGTGCGATCGCCCGGGGCCGCGTTCCTGCTCGGGAAGCTCCTGAACGCGTTCCTCCTCGACCACGTCGACGTGGACGTGGAGATGCTCAACCGCGTGAACCACGTCATCGCCGACGGCACCAAGATCTACGGGCCCGACTTCACGCGGGCCATGAGCGTCGAGGCCGAGCGCCGCGGCGCGCGCCCGTACCGCCACGTGACGGCGCTCACGGTGAGGCCGAGCGAGGACCTCGGCAAGCTCGCCGCGGCCCACGTGAGGAAGGGAAAATTCCAGGGAAATCCGCTGCTTACAAGGCGCTTTTTCTCGCTGCTCGACATCGGCGCGGGCGACGAGGCCGACCTCGCGAGCTACCTCCTCTTCGACGGCCCGTTCTGCCGGCAGCTCATCGAGATGGGACGCGCGGACGCCCAGGCCCGCCGCGACGAGCTGCTCGAGTTCTTCGGGCGCGCGTCGGACGACGGCGGCGGGACGCACCTGCCCGACGGCGGCGGGGGCGACAGCGGCCTGTGGGACCGAAAATCGCTGGGGATCCCCCTCGGAACGTGAGCGCGCGCCCTCCACGCTTCGACCGCCTGGCGTCGCGCGGCGCCTGGCTCGCCGCGCTCGCGCTGGGCGCGCTGCTGGGCGGGTGCTCGCGCACGGGCGCCGCGAGGCAGGACGCCGCG
>CAZHGG010000314.1:0-6908 GCA_964531755.1 uncultured Polyangiaceae bacterium | reverse complement strand
GACGGGCTCGCGGCGTCGAGGGGCATGTCGACGGCCGCGCAGACCCCCGAGTACGCCCCGGGGCACGTGCCGAACCGCAGGCCCTGCGGTGCGGCGTCGGGCGGGGCGTCCGGCGCGCCCGCCTCGGAGGCCGGGGGCACGACGTCACCGTCGCGTGGGCCGTCGATGGGAGCGGGCGGCTCCGCCGAGCTGCAGGCCGCGGGCGCGGCGGCGAGCCACGCGGCGGCGAGCGCGAGTGGAGCGAGCGAGCGAGGAAATCCAACCATGGCGGGTCCTCCGGTCGACGTGTGTGGCGCGGGCCTATCGGGTCGTGACGGTGAAGGTGCGGCTCACGGAGACCCTCTTGAAGAAGAGGTCCCCATGGCGGCCCGGGAGCACGACCGGATCCGCGAGGCCGAGGAGGCTCGCGCGCAGCGTGGCGGGGAGCGTCGTCCCGCTCGGCGGCTCAGGGAGCGTGATCGCGGTCGGGCACGGCTTCCCAAAGGGGCCCACAACGGCCCACACGAGCTGCTCGCGGTACGTGAGGGTGAGCTGACACGTCGTCGCCTCCTTCGGGAGCCCCTCGGTGGGGATCGGATCGGTCCGCTTCACCGTCGCGATGGTGAGCGCGGGAGGCGGGAGGAGATCCTTCCACACCGTGCCGTCGGGGACGACGCCCAGCACGCCGCTCACCGAGACCGCGCCATCGGCGGTCTGGACCGCGACCAGCGTCTGAAGGGCCTCGGGAGCGATGTCGGGGCTCGCCGCGCGGAGCTCACAGGTGAAGCTCGCGAGATCGGCGGACGGCGCCGACTTGGCGGTGATCCCGAGGAGCAGCCCGGAGTCCACGCTCTGGGTCTGGCAGAACGCGACGCTCGAGCCTCCGAGCGGCCCCGAGGCCCCGCCAGGCAGCTCCACCTTGAAGGTCGAGGTTGCCGAGGGGAGCACGCCCTTGGAGAGGTCGAGGTCGAGGGTCGTGTCGGCGGTCGGCGCCGGCCCGTCGACCTTGAAGAACCTCGCGTCGGCGAAGGTGACCTCGCGCCCGCTCGAGGAGGGCTTGCCCTCGACGCCCACGACAAAGAGCGGCAGCCCCTTCGGGACCCGCAGGGAGTAGGTGTCCCCGGCGGCGCCGGCTCGGGCCTGGAGCCCGCGCGTGGCGAGGGTCACGCTGGTGTCGGGTGCCTGCTTCCCGGTGAGCTTCCCCGAGAGCGACACGCTGCGCTCCGTCCCCGTGTAGGTGAGGGCGACGACCATGTCCGTGCTCGGCTTCCCGAGGTCGTTCGGGGGGAGGGCGCTCAGCGCCTCGGGCGAGACGTCGAGGGCGGTGAAGGTCGCGTGCCCGGGCGCGGCGATCGTGATCATGCCTCCGGGGATCTCGCCGGTCAGGCTCGCGAGCCCGTCCGGTCCCGTGGTCACCTCCTGGCGAGGACCGCCGGGCGGATCGAAGGCGACGACCGCGTCGCGGAGCGGCGTGGGCACGCCGCCAGCGAGCGGCGCCTGGGAGTAGACCCAGACGGACCGGCGCGCAGCGACCGGCGCGTCGGCGCCAGCGTCGGGGGCCGCGGTGTCGGCGCCGGCGTCCGCGGCGGGGGTGGAGGACGTCCCGCAGCTCGGCGCGGCGAACAGCAGCGCGAGCGCGGGGAGGAGCTTCAGCGAGTGCCGTGGAATGGGGAGCATCATGCGGCGAATGTGCGCACCGAGCCGCCGCTCGTCCCGAACCTTGCGTCTCTGTCACGCTTGCATTTGCCCTTTATTTCAAGTGTTTACGGGTCGCGAAAACGCTTCGCGATCCGGGGCTCGCGGCCGGCGCGGGGGGGCGGGAGGCGCGCAGGCCCTATTGTAAATGTCACGCCGCGCCCCGCGGGGGGCACTAGGGTGCCCCACTGCACATGTCGGGAGCGGTTCACGGTCATGGGCCCGGATCCTCGAAGGACCTCGCGAAGCTCTCGCTCGCGGCCCTGGGCGTCGTCTATGGCGACATCGGCACCTCGCCGCTCTACACGATGCAGGAGTGCTTCGCCCACAGCGTGAAGCCCACCGCCGACAACGTGCTCGGCGTGCTGTCGCTCATCTACTACGCGATCTTGCTCGTGGTGGTCGTGAAGTACCTCACGTTCATCATGCTCGCCGACAACAAAGGCGAGGGCGGCATCCTCGCGCTGCTGTCGCTGCTCGGCCGGCAGCGCGCCGCCTCGGTGCTCGTGCTCTTCGGCCTCTTCGGCGCGGCGCTCCTCTACGGCGACGGCGTCATCACGCCGGCCATCTCCGTGCTCTCCGCCATCGAAGGGCTCGACGACGACGGCCACAGCCTGAAGGCGTTCATCGTGCCGCTCACCGTGCTCGTGCTCGTGGGCCTCTTCTTCATGCAGCGCCGCGGCACCGCCGGCATCGGCGCCGTGTTCGGCCCCACCATGCTCGTGTGGTTCACCATGATCGGCGTGCTCGGCGCGCCGTGGATCGCCCGCCACCCCGAGGTGCTGCGCGCGCTGAACCCGGCCTACGCGGCGCGCTTCTTCGTCACGAACAAGTTTCACGGCTTCATGGTGCTCGGGTCGGTGGTGCTGTGCATCACGGGCGGCGAGGCGCTCTACGCCGACATGGGCCACTTCGGGCGCAAGCCCATCGTGTACGCGTGGTACGGCGTGGTGCTCCCGGCGCTGCTCCTCAGCTACACCGGACAGGCCGCGTTCCTGCTCGAGCGAGGCACGATCGACGAGTCGCACAGCGTGTTCTACCGGCTCGTGGTCGACCCCGAGAGCCCGTTCTTCAAGCTCGCCGGCCCCGCGGCGCGCTACCCGGTGGTGGTGGTCGCCACGGTGGCGACGGTCGTCGCGTCGCAGGCCCTCATCTCGGGCGCGTACTCGCTCACCCGGCAGGCCGTGCAGCTCGGGTTCTCGCCGCGCGTCACGATCGTGCACACCTCCGGCGAGGCCGAAGGTCAGATCTATATCCCCGAGGTCAACTGGGCGCTCATGGTCGCGTGCATCGGCCTCGTGCTCGCGTTCCGGGCGTCCACCGCGCTCGCCGCCGCGTACGGCATCGCGGTCACCGGGACGATGGGCATCACCTCGGTGCTGTTCTACGTGGTGTCGAAGGAGAAGCTCGGCATGGCGCCGTGGAAGGCCGCCGGCCTGCTGGTGCTGTTCCTCTCGGTCGACCTCGCCTTCTTCGGCGCCAATCTCCTCAAGTTCACCGACGGCGGCTGGCTCCCCATCGCCTGCGCGATCGCCATCTTCACGCTGATGACCACGTGGAAGAAGGGGCGCGCGGCGCTCGCGGCGTCGATGATGGAGGCCACGCTCCCGCTGTCAGCGTTCCTCGCCGACCTCGAGGAGCGGAAGCCCCACCGCGTCCGCGGCACGGCGGTGTTCATGACCTCGAACCTCGACGGCGCGCCGCCGGTGCTGCTGCACCACTTCAAGCACAACAAGGTGCTCCACGAGCGCATCGTCCTGCTCGCGGTGAGCACGACCGACGCGCCCGAGGTGCCCGCGGCGGAGCGGTGCGAGGTGAGCGAGGCGGGGAGCGGCTTCTTCCGCGTGAAGCTGCGCTTCGGCTTCATGCAGACCCCGAACGTCCCGGCGGCGCTCGCCGCGGCGCAGGCGAGCGGGCAGCTCACCGTCGAGCTCGGCGACGTGAGCTACTTCCTCGGCCGCGAGACGCTCCTCGTCACGGGCAAGTCGACCATGCCGCGCTGGCGCAAGCGCGTCTTCGCGCTCATGTCGCGCAACGCGCTGCCCGCGACCATGTTCTTCGGTATCCCCGCGAACCGCGTCGTGGAGCTCGGCACGCAGGTCGAGCTGTAGGCTGACCCGGGGCACCTGAGCTTCCCCGGACTCGAAGTCCGGGGCAGACGGCAGCTCGGTCGACCGTCGGTGAAGCCCGCAGGGCGGGCTCCCGCGGGGCTCGCGTGCTCCAGCTCGAGCTGGACACCTCGACACAGCGGGATTTCGCTGGGCTAGCAACCATCGCTAGGAGCGACGACGACGGATACTCTCGTATCCGAGGAGGAGCGACAACGCGAGGCGACGCTAATCCTGCGAAAGCCGACGGGATTCAACCTATTCGGCGCTCTAGGGTCATTCCGAACGGAGCCACTTCGCTGGCGACCAGCATGGGTGGGTTGGAGAATTTGGTGACGACGAGGGCCGCCAGGCCGACCAGAGGGGCGTAGAACGGGATGAGCCCGACGCACGCCATGGCATGGGACCACCACGGCGGGGTGTATCCGAAGAACAGCTTCTTTCTGGTCAGCGACTCGACGCTACCGCACTTGACGCAAATGTCGGGGAGCCACGCCCCTTCGAGATCACAGCGCCGGTGCCGTTCGCGTGCACGTAGAAGCCGAACTGCCCCGTGGGCGTGACCGGAGCGCCGTAGGAGCCCCTCAGGCGAGGCGCGACCTGCGGCGGCGCCGGTAGTTCATACGGATTCGCGGTCACCGCCTGCCCCGAGCCGCCCGGCGCAAGGCCAAGCGCGCGGTCGTCACCGGAGGCTCGACTCATTCACGAGGGCTACCAGGCGACTCAGGTTTAGAGCGCTCGCGCACGGCCGCCGTGCGCCCGCACGAATACGCATTAGGCAGTGGACGGCCCGCTCAAACTTGCGGCATTCGTGCGGCGATCGCGCCTTTCGCGTCCAATGAAGCGCCAGAGGGTCACACGACGAGAGCGCCGGGGCCGCTTTTGAGTATTCTCTGGCGATGGGCACACGAACCCGCCTCGTCCTCGCGCTCGTCGTCGCCTCTCTCGCCGCGGATGGAGCACGGTCCCAGCTGCCTGCACCGGCCAGCGCGGTGGCGCCCGGCGCGCGCGCGGCGCGGCTCCCCCTACGCTTCGAGGCGAACGTGGGACAGGGCCCAGTGGGCGTCGCGTTCGTCGCGCGGCGCGCGGGCGCGCTGCTCACTCTGTCTCCGCGCGGGGCCACGCTGCGCCTCGCGGGACCCGGCGGCGCTCCGCCGGCAGAGGTGTCGCTGCGGGTGGCCGGCGGGCGCGCCGTCGACCCGCGCGGCGGCGTGCAACTCGCGACGCGCACGAGCTACTTCGTCGGCGATCCGTCCACGTGGAGGTCGAACGTGCCCACGTACGCCCGCGTCGTGTACGACGACGTGCTCGAAGGCGTGGACCTCGTCTTCCACGGCGCGAACGGCGCCCTCGAATACGACCTCATCGTCGCCCCGGGAATCGACCCGGCGCGCGTCGTCCTCGAGGTCGAAGGTGCCCAGGGGATAGAGCAAACCGGCGACGGCTCTCTGGTCCTTCACACCTCCGTCGGCGACGTGGTCCAGCCTGTGCCGCGGGTCACGCAGCGCGACGGCGAGAGAGAGAGCGTGATCTCTGCCGAGTACCGCGTCGTGAGCGACCGCACGATCGCGTTCGCCCTCGGCCCGTACGACCACGACCGCGAGCTCGTGATCGACCCGGTGCTCGCGTACTCGACGTACCTCGGCGGTGAGGGGTTCGATCTCGGGGGGCGCGTCGCGGTGGACGCGCGCGGCAGCGCGTACGTCGTGGGGAGCACCGACTCGCTGAGCTTCCCCACGCAGAGCGCCTACCAGGCCGTCAGAGCCCTCCCGAGGGACGCGTTCCTTGCCAAGCTCACCCCCGCGGGGGACGCGCTCGAATACGCCACGTACCTCGGGGGCAGCGACAACGACGAGGCGTACGGCGTCGCGATCGACGGCGCGGGCGCCGCCTACGTGACAGGCTCGACGAGGTCGCCCGACTTCCCGGTGCAGGGCTCCATCCAGGGCTACGCCGGGGAGTCCGACGTGTTCGTCGCCAAGCTCTCGCCGTCCGGGGCGGACCTCGTCTACTCCACGCTCCTAGGCGGGACGGATCTAGAGGTAGGCCGCGACATCGCGACCGACGCCACGGGTAGTGCGTACATCACGGGCAACACCAGCTCCTCCAACTTCCCCACCGTGGCCCCGCTCCAGCCTGCGCGCGGTGGTGGCCTTCTGGACGCGTTCGTCGCGAAGCTCGATCCGTCGGGTGGAGCGCTCGTGTATTCCACGTTCTTTGGGGGGAGAGGGACCGACGCCGGTGCCGGGATCGCCGTCGACGCGGCGGGGCGCGCTACCGTGGTGGGAAACACCGACTCCCCCAACCTGCCGCTGAACGCTCCGCTCCAGCCCGCGTTGGCCAACTTTGGGGGCATCTTCGACGCCTTCTTCGCGCGCCTCTCAGCGACGGGGGCGCTCGAGGTGGCCTCGTACCTGGGGGGAAGCTCGGGCGATTCCGCGACCGGCGTGGCGCTCGACTCGGCGGGCGCCGTCTACATCGTGGGCGAGACGACCTCGACCAATTTTCCCACGCTCGCGGCGCTGCAACCGACGTTCGCGGGCGGCTTCCGCGACGCGTTCGTCACCAAGTTGACGCCCGCGCTCGACGGGATCGTGTACTCGACGTACCTCGGCGGCTCGCGAGCCGACCGCGCGCGCGGCGTCGCCGTCGACGCTACGGGCAGCGCACACCTCACGGGAGAGACCGATTCCCTCGACTTCCCCACACACGCGCCCCTCCAGGCCACGTTCGGCGGCGGACCGGACGACGGGTTCGTCGCGCGCCTCTCGCCTGCGGGCGACGCCCTGCTCTACGCGACCTACCTCGGCGGCGCGACCCAAGACCAGGGCTACGGCGTCGCGTTGGACGCGCGGGGCGTCGCGTACGTCGCGGGCCGAACCAGCTCGACCACGTTCCCCACCCAGAGCCCGCTCCAGGCGCGTTGGGCCGGCGGGCTCGACACGTTCGTCACGGCCATCTCCGACACGGTCCTCCCGATCGACGCGGGGGCGGCGGACGGGGCGGTCGACGCCGGAGGCGACGCGGCCCCCGACGACGCGGGGCCGGCGGACGCCGGGCGCGACGGGGAGCCGACCGACGCGGGAAGCGACGCGAGCGCCGACGCCGCCCCACCCGAGGCGGGCC
>CAZHGG010000313.1:0-6909 GCA_964531755.1 uncultured Polyangiaceae bacterium | reverse complement strand
GCGCGCGACCCTGGGCGCTGCGTCGCCGCGTGGCTCGCCGACCTCGGGCCGACGCCCAGCCCCGCCGAGGCCTGCGCCCTGCGCGCCACGACCTGCCCCGCCCTGCACGCCTGCGAGGGGGAGGGCGACGGCCCCGCGGTCGCCTACTGCCGGGCGCACCCCAGCGAGGGCTCTGCTTGCGAGGGCGACGCCCTCATCGACTGCGGCGACGACGCCGACGAGGCCGAGCGCGTCGACTGCCGCGCCCTGGGCGGCACCTGCCAGGCCATCAAGCACTCCGGCGGCCTCACCGAGAGCGCCTGCGTCTCGCCGACGCTCTGCCCACCGGGGGCGAAGGAGGGGCGCTGCGAGGGGTCGACGGCCGTGGTCACATGCGTCGACGGCGCGGCCGAGCGCATCGCCTGCCGCGCCGGCACGCGCTGCGTCGCGCGCCGCGACGGCGACGGCCTCGAGCGCGCGTCGTGCGAGGCGGAGGGCTCACCGCGGTGCTCCGCGCCCGGGGCGCGCTACTGCGAGGGCGAGCGCCTCGTCGCGTGCACCGGCCCCCGCGGCAACGAGAAGAGCGCGGTGTCCGTCGTCGACTGCGGAGCGCTCGGCTTGCGCTGCGACGGCGCGGCGAAGACCGCCGGGTGCTACGTGCTCGGCAAGAACGACTGCGCCGCCGACGAGCCGCCGCGGTGCGACGGCGCGACGCTCGCCTTCTGCGCGCTCGGACGCCGCCCGCGCTCGCGTGCACCCCGTCGCCGTGAGGCCCCGCGCGCCCATTTTTTCGTCGGCGAGCCGCTCGACGCGGGCGGACTTGGCGTAGAGTGCGATGCCATGGCGCGACACGGAGCGACTGAGCGCAAGAAGGCGGCGCCGCCCGGCGCCGAGGCGCCCGGCGAGGGTCCCGAGGGCGCCATCCACGTGCGACGCATCCACCGGCGCGACCTGCCGAGGACGTGGGAGTTTCTGAAGCTCTGCTTCCGTGACGTGAACCGCGAGACCGTGGAGTACCAGCGCCCGCGCTCGAAGAAGCGGTTCCTCGAGGTCTACGAGGAGGAGGGCGTCCAGCAGCTCCTCTTCGAGCTGCGCAGCGCCGGGGTGACCACGATCGTGGGCTACGCCGAGTGCGCCCTCGACATCGGCACCGACAACTGGATGAATCACCGCTACTTCGCGCGGCGCGACATGCGCCCGCTGTTCGTGGAGGAGATCGCGGTCCACCCCGGACATCAGGGCCTAGGCATCGGCTCGTTCGTGCTCGAGCAGCTCGATCACATGGCAAAACTTGCAGGATGCACGCACCTCGTCCTCGAGGTCGCCGAGAACAACGAGAACGCGCTGCGCTTCTACCGGGCGCGCAGCTTCCAGAAGCTCGACGCGGCGATCTTCCTCGCGAAGCGCCTCACGACCGAGCCCGACATCCTCCCGCCGCGCGCCCTGCCTCGCAAGAAGGAGAGGGACCCCAAGCCGCGCCCCAGCAGCCAGCCGCCCGCCCCGCCGAAGGCGCCCAAATGAGCCCCGTGCCGCCCCACATCGCGCGGTGGGATCTCGACAAGACCTACCTGCGAACCGAGTTCGACACCATGAAGGACCTCATCCGCACCGCCTTCGAGCGCGCGGACGAGAAGCGCACGAACCCGGGTGCGTCGACCCTGCTGCGGGAGATGGGCGCCGCGGGGGTCGCCGTCCACATCCTCTCCGGGTCGCCCGAGCAGATGCGCAGCCGCCTCGAGGACAAGCTCCGCCTCGATGGCATCACCTGGGAGAGCTTCGTCCTCAAACCGAACCTGAAGAACATGCTGCGCTTGCGCTTCCGCGCGCTGCGCGACCAGCTCGGCTACAAGCTGCCGGCGCTCCTCGCGAGCAACGCCGGCGCCCCGCCGGAGTTGGCCGCGGCCGGCGTGCGCGAGACCCTCTTCGGCGACGACGCGGAGGCCGACGCGTTCGTGTACTGCCTCTACGGCGACGTGGTCGCCGGTCGGGTAACGCCGGCCGAGCTCGCGCGCGTGTGCTCCGGCGGCCGCGTCTACGAGGACGTCGCCGAGCAGATCGCCGAGTACGCCGAGGCCATCCCCAAGCGCGAGGTGGTCGAGCGGGTGCTCATCCACCTCGAGGGGCAGTCGCCCCCCGGGGACTTCGACGTGTACGGGCGCCGCGTGGTGCCGTTCTACAACTACCTGCAGGCGGCGCTCGTCGTCTTCGAAGACGGCCGCGTGCCCGCGGAGAGCGTGCTCCGCGTGGCGGTCGAGCTCGTCGTGCAGCACAGGTTCGACGGCGAGGGGCTCGCCAAGAGCTACGCGGAGCTCGCGCGCCGCGGGCACCTCCGCGGGGAGCGGGTCGCAGAGCTGGCCGCCGCGGTCGACGCGTGGGCGCGGCCGCGCGGGGTGACGGCGCTGCCAGAGCTCGAGGCGATGGTCGCCGAGCTCCCAGAGCACGCGAAGGCCGCGGCTGGCCAGTACCGCGGCGCGGAGCCGCTCACCACGCCCGACTACGCGCGCCTCGTGCTGCACCACAACCGGCGCCGCAAGAAGAAGCGCTGAGCGCCTCACAGTCGCGGCGCGTTTCCGTCGAAACGACGGGCGCTGCGCACCTTGGGCCTCGCCCAGAACGCGACACTTTCGATGGGCTCCGCCCAAACCCGCGTGCCTCGATTCAAGAGAATCGAGGCGCTGCTAGACGCGCGCGCGCGGTGGGGCCATCATGCCGCCATGGTGGAGAGCGCGTACGCCACGAGCCGCTACAGGCCCCTCGAGATCGCCCACGAATACGGCCCCAACGTCCACCTGCTCGACGACCCGCTGGCGTGGACGCAGCTCGCGCGGCTCTGCGCCCGCGACACCGTGCAGCCCGAGGTCGGTCGCCTCGTTCGCACCCTCTACGAGAAGCTCGCGGAGGTCGTCGTCGCCGCGGAGTTCCCGCGCGAGCGCGTCGCCGTGCCTACGCGCATGGTCATCAAGTCGCCCGAGGCCGTCTACCGCGGGCTCGCGATCGACCACGCCACGCAGGTCGTCAGCATCGGCATCGCGCGCGCCGGCACCATGCCCTCGCAGGTCGTCTACGAGCTGCTGAACGAGGTGCTCGACCCCGCCGGCGTGCGGCAAGACCACCTCTTCATGTCGCGCGCGACCGACGCGGAGGGCAAGGTGATCGGCGCCACGTGGCACGACGCCAAGATCGGCCGCGACGTGGAGGACCGCATCCTCGTGTTCCCCGACCCCATGGGGGCGACCGGCTCGTCGATCAACAGCGCCCTCACGCACTACCGCACGCGCCTCGAGGGCACCCCGAAGCTGTGCATCACGCTGCACCTCGTCGTGACGCCGGAGTACATCCGCAACGTGCTGGCGGCGCACCCCGAGACCATCATCTACTCGCTGCGCCTCGACCGCGGGCTCAGCCCTCCCGACGTGCTCGCGACCGTGCCGGGCCGCCGCTGGAGCGAGGAGCGCGGCCTCGACGAGCACCATTACATCGTCCCCGGAGCGGGCGGCGTCGGTGAAATCTTGAACAACGCCTGGGTTTGACGCGACGCGTCTCTTCGCGCGCTGCGCCGCGGATTCGGGGGTTGGCGGCGTCGCGCGCTACGCACCGCGTAAGTTTCCAGTACTCTCGGCGCGCTTTCGCGAGTATATACGCGACCTCACTCACCGCCGCGCCGCGCCTCGGCGCGCCCCGACCCGCCTGGAGGCCCCCGTGACCGAGAAGGTAGAGATCAAGATCAACGATGCGACGTTCGAGGCCCCGGTGGTGGTGGGCAGCGAAGACGAGCGCGCGATCGACATCGGGAACCTCCGCGCCAAGACCGGCTTCGTCACCATCGACCCGGCCTTCATGAACACGGCGTCGACGAAGAGCGCCATCACGTTCCTCGACGGCGAGCAGGGCATCCTCCGCTACCGCGGCTACCCCATCGACCAGCTCGCCGAGCAGTGCGAGTTCATCGAGGTCGCCTACCTGCTCATTTTCGGCGAGCTGCCCAACGTCGCGCAGCTCACCCGGTGGCGCAACCTCCTCACGCGCCACTCCCTCATCCACGAGGACATGAAGCACTTCTTCGACGGCTTCCCCTCGACCGCGCACCCCATGGCGGTGCTCTCGGCGATGGTGTGCTCGCTCTCGACCTACTACCCCGAGGAGGTCGACTTCGCGAACAAGGAGCAGCTCGAGATCACGTACGCGCGGCTCATCTCCAAGATTCGCACCATCGCGGCGTTCGCCTACAAGAAGTCGATCGGGCAGCCCTTCGTGTACCCGCGCAACGACCTCAAGTACTGCGCGAACTTCCTGAACATGATGTTCAGCGTGCCGGCCGAGCCCTACCAGGTCGACCCCGAGGTGGAGAAGGTCATGAACCTCCTCCTCATCCTCCACGCCGATCACGAGCAGAACTGCTCCACGTCCACCGTTCGCCTCGTGGGCAGCTCGCGCGCGAACGTGTTCGCCAGCATGGCCGCCGGCATCCTCGCCCTCTGGGGGCCGCTCCACGGCGGCGCCAACCAGGAGGTCATCGAGATGCTCGAGGCCATCCAGAAGGACGGCGGCGACGTGAAGAAGTACGTGGCGATGGCCAAGGACAAGACCTCCGGCTTCCGCCTCATGGGCTTCGGTCACCGCGTGTACAAGAACTTCGATCCGCGCGCGAAGATCATCAAGGAGGCGTGCGACAAGGTGCTCGCCAACCTCGGCATCGACGACCCGCTCCTCGGCATCGCCAAGCAGCTCGAGGCCGCGGCCCTGGAGGACCCGTACTTCGTCGAGCGGAAGCTCTACCCGAACGTCGACTTCTACTCGGGCATCATCTACCGCGCGCTGGGCTTCCCCACGAACATGTTCACGGTGCTCTTCGCCCTCGGTCGCCTGCCCGGGTGGATCTCCCACTGGAAGGAGATGATGGAAGACGGCGCCACCAAGATCGGCCGGCCGCGGCAGGTCTACACCGGCGCGACCGCCCGCGAGATCGTCCCGCTCGCACAGCGCGCTTAGGCCGCGCTCGCGAGCCGAGGGAGACCTCCGCCCCAGAGGCGCGAGGTCTCTCTTCTTTTGTCACGATGGTCGACGTCTTGGAGCGCCCGTGCGTCGTGATGGGCGCCGCTAGCCGAAGAGCGCCCGGAGCCAGCCGTCGTAGTCGCGGAGGATGCGGCCGCCGAAGAAGAGGAACTCGAACCACGCGAGCACGAGGAACGGCCCGAAGGCGAGGGGCGACTGCATGACGCCGTCGTCTTCCCCGACGCCGCTCAGCATGTCCTCCTCGAGCGCCTTCTTGGCCTCCTCGTCGCCCGCCTCGGCGGCCTCGCGCAGCTCGCGCAGCTCCTCCTTCACGCCCTCGGGGAGGCCGATCTTCACGCCGAAGAGGCGGAGCCCGAGCGCGGTGAGCGAGCCCTGCACGGAGCCCGCGAGCAGCACGAAGAACGCGCCGCGCCAGCCGAACCAGGCCCCGGCCAGCATGAGCAGCTTCCAGTCGCCCATGCCGAGGCCGCTCCGGCCGCGCACGAGGCGGTAGAAGCGGTCGAAGCCGGCGAGCAGCACGAACGAGCCGACGCCGCTCGCGACGGCGTCGACCAGCGAGAAGCCGCGGAGCGTGGCGGTGGCCGCCCCCACGATCGCGCCGCCGATCGACACCGAGTCGGGGATGTACATGAAGTCGAGGTCGATGAACGCGGCGGCCACGAGCGCGAGGGCCACCGCGAAGGTCGCGCCGTAGACCGCGAGCGCGCGCCAGAGCGACCAGTCGTCGGCATGTTGTAGAATGCACGTCTCCGCCAGCGCGAGGCCGACGCCGCCGCCGATGAGCTCCACGAGCGGGTACCGCGGGCTCACCTTCACGCCGCAGCAGGCGGCCTTGCCGCCCAACAAGAACCACGACAGCACCGGGATGTTGCGCCACGGCTTGATGGGCGCCTTGCACGCCGGGCAGTGCGACGGCGGCGTCACCACGCTCAGCTCGCGCGGCACGCGGTGGATGACCACGTTCAGGAAGCTGCCCCAGAGCAGGCCGAAGAGCGCGCCGAAGACGCGAAAAAACCAGGGCGGGACGAGGGCGATCGACATGAAGGCGCTACGGGCAGACTAGCGCGAAGCGCCCGCGCGATGGCCACGAGACTCGGTCCGGCGGCGTCGCTGCGGCGCTTTCGGGTGACCCACGCGCCTCCATGCGGTAATGCGCGCAGCCGATGATCCTCGAAATTTACCCGGATCACCCGGAGCCTCGGAAGATCCGCCGGGCGGTCGACGCCCTCCTCGCCGGGGAGGTCATCGCGTACCCCACGGACACGGTCTACGGCCTCGGCTGCGACCTGATGAACAAGAAGGCGATCGACCGGCTCTACGCCATCAAGGGCATGGAGCGCTCGCGCGATCTGGCGTTCGTCTGCGCCGACCTCTCCGAGATCGCGCGCTACGCGGTGGTCGAGAACCACCAGTACCGCACGCTCAAGCACCTGCTCCCGGGGCCGTACTGCTTCATCCTCGACGCCACGCGCGAGGTGCCGAAGCTCGTGCAAATGAAGAAGAAGACCGTCGGCATCCGCGTGCCCGACAACGCGATCATCCGCGCGATCACGCGGGAGCTCGGCCGGCCGGTGATCTCCACCACGGCGCAGCGGACGGGGGAGGATCCCCTCGTCGACGCGCGAGACATCGACGCGGCCTTCAAGGGCCTCGGGCTCGTGGTCGACGGCGGCGGGGGCGGGCTCGTCCCGACCACCGTCGTCGACCTGACCACCGTACCGCCGACCGTCGTACGCCACGGGGCGGGACCCGTCGACGAGCTCGTGTAGCGCGCGCCGTCAGCCTGTCGCGAGGCGGGCCCACGCGGCGTCGAGGCGGGCCGCGCGGACGCGTCCGGCCACGTCGAGCAGCGGGCGGTCGCGCGCGAACCGGTCGCGCTCCTCGGGGGACGCGAGCGCCCAGTGGGGCGTCGCCTCG